>NZ_JPON01000001.1:1500000-1777500 GCF_000733935.1 Methylomarinum vadi | reverse complement strand
GGTATCAGAAGTGCGAATGCTGACATGAGTAACGATAATGGAGGTGAAAAGCCTCCACGCCGAAAGCCCAAGGTTTCCTGCGCAACGTTAATCGACGCAGGGTTAGTCGGCACCTAAGGCGAGGCCGAAAGGCGTAGTCGATGGAAAACAGGTTAATATTCCTGTACTTGTGATAACTGCGATGGGGAGACGGAGAAGGCTAGGTCAGCTGCCTGTTGGACTAGGTAGTTTAAGCGCGTAGGCAGAGAGTTTAGGCAAATCCGGACTCTTAATGCTGAGACGTGATGACGAGTCTCTTTATAAGGAGACGAAGTGATTGATGCCCTGCTTCCAAGAAAAACCTCTAAGCTTCAGGTTATGACGAGCCGTACCCCAAACCGACACAGGTGGGTGGGATGAGAATTCTAAGGCGCTTGAGAGAACTCGGGTGAAGGAACTAGGCAAAATGGTACCGTAACTTCGGGAGAAGGTACGCCTCTGTTACGTGAAGGCCCTGCGGCTGGAGCGGAAAGGGGTAGCATTAACCTGGTGGCTGCGACTGTTTAGCAAAAACATAGCACTCTGCAAACTCGAAAGAGGACGTATAGGGTGTGACGCCTGCCCGGTGCCGGAAGGTTAATTGATGGGGTTATCTTCGGAGAAGCTCTTGATCGAAGCCCCGGTAAACGGCGGCCGTAACTATAACGGTCCTAAGGTAGCGAAATTCCTTGTCGGGTAAGTTCCGACCTGCACGAATGGCGTAACGATGGCCACACTGTCTCCACCCGAGACTCAGTGAAATTGAAATCGCTGTGAAGATGCAGTGTACCCGCGGCTAGACGGAAAGACCCCGTGAACCTTTACTATAGCTTTACACTGGACTTTGAGCCTACTTGTGTAGGATAGGTGGGAGGCTTTGAAGCGGCGACGCCAGTTGTCGTGGAGCCGACCTTGAAATACCACCCTGGTATGTTTGGAGTTCTAACCTCGACCCGTGATCCGGGTTAGGGACAGTGTATGGTGGGTAGTTTGACTGGGGCGGTCTCCTCCCAAAGAGTAACGGAGGAGCACGAAGGTACCCTAATCCTGGTCGGAAATCAGGAGATTAGTGCAAAGGCATAAGGGTGCTTGACTGCGAGACGTACAAGTCGAGCAGGTACGAAAGTAGGTCTTAGTGATCCGGTGGTTCTGAATGGAAGGGCCATCGCTCAACGGATAAAAGGTACTCCGGGGATAACAGGCTGATACCGCCCAAGAGTTCATATCGACGGCGGTGTTTGGCACCTCGATGTCGGCTCATCACATCCTGGGGCTGAAGCAGGTCCCAAGGGTATGGCTGTTCGCCATTTAAAGTGGTACGCGAGCTGGGTTCAGAACGTCGTGAGACAGTTCGGTCCCTATCTGCCGTGGGCGTTTGAGATTTGAGGGAAGCTGCTCCTAGTACGAGAGGACCGGAGTGGACGATCCTCTGGTGTTCCGGTTGTCACGCCAGTGGCATTGCCGGGTAGCTATGATCGGACAGGATAACCGCTGAAAGCATCTAAGCGGGAAGCCCCTCCCAAGATGAGATCTCACTGGGACCGTGAGTCCCCTGAAGGGCCCTTGGAGACGACAAGGTTGATAGGTCAGGTGTGGAAGCGCAGTAATGTGTGAAGCTAACTGATACTAATTGCCCGTGAGGCTTGACCATATAACACCCAATCGGTTTGCGAATCGAGAGCGTGTTGTATAAAAGCTAATAACCGCTCAATGCACGAGAACTGATACAGATTTCCATGGGTTAGACAGTGAAAGCTGAGCTGACCATGACAGTGGGTAAAAAACTAAAATCCCACTAACACCGTTTGCTTGGTGAACATAGCGAGAGTGAACCACCCGATCCCATCCCGAACTCGGTAGTGAAACCTCTTAGCGCCGATGATAGTGTGGCAGGTTGCCATGTGAAAGTAGGGAATCGCCAAGCGTTTAATCCAAAAAACCCGTTCAGAATCCTGGACGGGTTTTTTTTTGCCTACAGGGATGTAGGTAAGGAGCGTGAGCAGGAGCGGAAGCTTTGCCTACAGGGACGGCCGATAAATAAGGGCTCCTTGCAATATCGGCATTTCCGCCATCCTTGGCGGTCATAAGCAAGGCAGATTTATGCTCCTGCAAAATCTGCATTCAGCACATCCCTGTGCTTTGCGTGACCGGTTTTTGCTTTGACCGCCAAGGATGGTGGAAAGATAGAAAATGCAGGAGCAATTTTCTACCAGCAAAACCGGCATACATCACGTCCCTGTGAATAAGCAGGACGCGGAAGCTTTGCCTACAGGGACGTAGGTAAGGAGCGTGAGCAGGACGCGGAAGCTTTGCCTACACAGACGGCAGATTTAGGCTCTGACCGACAAGGAAGTCGGGAATGTCGAAAATGCAGGAGCAATTTTCTACCGGCAATATCTGCATTCAACAGCTAGGTGCCGGCAAACATTCAGGCGGATGCAATTGGCGCCCTTGTAAGTATTTCACGAGAGCTAAACTCAGGATTCGACACCAGCGTTGACGATCCGTCAACTGCTCCGCAGTTGCCCGAAGTTCTTTGAAAAAAGCGGCAATAGCGCTGTTCCACTTTTTCCGCTTCGGCGTGAGTACTGCCGCCTGTCAGGCGGTTTTGTCCAAGTGTGCCACGTAAAGTTTCAGAAGAAACTGTAACTGTAGTGAAGATGAGGGCGGGCCCCTCGGCGTCGGCTTTCGGAAGCAGGCGTCAAACCCCTTCATGCTGCTGAAGTAAAGAGCTTTGGTAGTGAGCGATGAAGAAAAGGCATGGTATAGATGTCAGGTGCGTGATCAGGAGGCGAGCGCAAGTGAACCATTGATGAGGTATCGAAAAACCGACTGTTGTCGTCAAAACCGGGAAGCTTGGACATTCCCGGGATAAGCATGAAAGCAATCCGATTACTGATCATGCGGCGGCCGGTATAGAGATGGCGCGAACTGATCACAGGCTTAACTACGGAACGTGGGAACCTGTCACCGGGATGTCAAGGAAGAAACGGGTTAGCCCGTGAGAGTACCAATACCCGGTACAGGGGCGGATTGCCTTGTAGTAGTGAGGAAGGTTCTGTAATGGAACTGGAGCGAAGGGGGCAAATCATTCAGTTTTACCGTTTTGTCAACGGACTCGATTCGGAGGAACAGATTGAGTAAAACAAAGTCATTTTGTATATCCAAAACCATCGTCTGGGAAAGTTACCAGCGGGTGAAGCGTAACCGGGGCGGCTGCGGTGTCGATCAGTGCTCGATTGAGGACTTTGAAAAAGACCTGAAAAACAATCTGTACAAGATCTGGAATCGCCTGTCCTCGGGGAGCTATATGCCACCGATGATCCGTCGGGTCGACATCCCCAAAGGGAATGGGGAAAGTCGCTCGCTGGGCATTCCCACGGTGGGTGACCGGATTGCCCAAATGGTTGTGAAAACCTACCTGGAACCGGAGCTGGAAAGGATCTTCCATCACGATTCCTACGGTTATCGGCCCAACCGTTCAGCGCATGATGCGCTGGCACAAACCCGGAAACGCTGTTGGCAGTATGACTGGGTCATCGATTTAGATATCAAAGGTTTCTTTGATACGATTCCCCATGAACTGCTGTTACGGGCGGTGCAGAAACACACACAAGAACCCTGGATACTTCTGTACATCGAAAGATGGCTGAAAGCCTCAGTTCAGTTGCCGTGTGGGACCGTAGAAGAAAGGACGCTGGGGACACCGCAAGGTGGAGTCATCAGTCCGCTATTGGCCAATCTTTTTCTGCACTATGGGTTCGATCACTGGATGGAGCGAAACTACCCCGGCATTCCCTTTGAGAGATATGCTGACGATGCTGCCGATCTGAAGAGGAAGCGAAAAGCCTGAAACAGGCGATTGCGGCCCGACTGGAGCAGTGCGGAGTCGAGTTGCACCCGGCGAAAACGAAAATTGTGTATTGCCAGGATGATAATCGAACAGACCACTATCCTGTGGTCAGTTTTGATTTTCTGGGGTATTGTTTTCGCGCGAGACTCTCGCGCAATCGATATGGTCAATACTTCGTGAATTTTTCGCCGGCAATCGCTCCGAAAGCCAAGAAATCAATCTATGCGGAGATCAGGGATTGGAAACTCCCGCGCAGAAGAGAGTACACGATTGGCGAATTGGCGCAGAGAATCAATCCGGTCATTCGTGGTTGGATTAACTACTATAATATCTTTTTCAAATCGAGTCTGCTTTTTCTGGCGCATCATCTGGATCGACTGATCTTGAAATGGGTCAAGCGGAAATACAAAAAGCACGGCAGCAATCACAAGCGAGCGAAGCGATGGATCCAGCGGGTTAAATCCCAATATCCAAAGTTGTTCGTGCACTGGTCTTTGCTACGTGTTACTGACTGAATGATAAGAGCCGTATGAATCGAGAGGTTCACGTACGGTTCTGTGAGAGGCTGTGGGGGCGGTTCCCGCGGCCTACTCGACCATTGCGGGTTTGTGTTTACCGATGGCATACAGCATCAATTTGAGATCCTGGGTGGTAAAGCCTCCCCAGCCCCAGTGATTCTTCAGTTCGTCAAAGTTGTTTTCGGCATCAGCGCGGTCCCGATAGAGCTGAGCCACGTTGAGGGCTTCCTGTTCCAGAGAGGTCACCAGGACGCTGTATTCGTACACGACAACATCGTCGCTCAGTTCGGTGAAGCTGAGTTGCTTAGGCCCAGGTTGTTGGCGATAGTCGACCACGGCCAGTTTATTTTTGACTTGTGTATATTCTGGCCCAACCTGAACACCGATTCTGATTCAATCTGAACAGTTATTCTGATCGAAGTTGAACACTGATTCTGATTCAAGTTGAACACTTTTGGGGCAATTTCCAGAATCGGTGTTCAAGTTGCCGGAATCGCTGTTCAGATTGCCAGAATCCTTCCTAACGCATTGTTTTTTTTAATCTTGAGTATCCTGTGCCGATTTTTGGAACAGGATATGGCAGCCAAACGAATTGCAATGCGAAAAATCAGAGAAGTTTTACGACTGCGTTTCAGCGCCGAGTTGATTATCAGTCAAACTCGCCTTTATTGATAGCGCTATAAAATCTCCGAATTTTGGAAAACTCAGGACTAAACAACCACCCGCTCAAGCGGGTGGGTTCCAATAACGGACTGAAAGTCCGGATACGCGTCGACTAAACGACGCGTCTTAGTCGGGCTCCATCTTGAAATTATCGTTTGGATTAGGTTCAAAGTGATGCTCCAAATATTGCTTTATCATCTCATCAGTCATTTGCCCCACTGTGGCGCAAAAATAACCGCGGGCCCAAAAATGTCGACCCCAATATCGCTTTTTCAAGTGCGGGAACTCTTCGAACAGATAGCTCGAAGTTCGTCCCTTGATTCGCCTCATGATTTCGCTTGGGGCCATAGTCGGCGGCGCACTCACCAAAATGTGCACATGATCTTTGCTCACGACACCTTTGATAATCCGTATCTCAAAGGCTTCGCATGTCTGCCGCACCAAGTCTCTCACTCGTTCGGCTATTTCATCCTTCAGCACTTTATAACGATACTTCGTAACCCAAACAAAATGATACTCAATTTGGTAAACCGTATGGCTGCCGTATCTATAGTCCATCGCCACCTCCTTGGGCAAATTATCGCAGCTAAAGCTGACCGGCTAAAGCCGGTGGTTTAAACCTTATGATGGATAATTAATTTCCCAACCAATAATTGAAGTCACAGATTCAGGATCTATTTAAAGAATATAATGTAACTCCTAAATTTCTCGAGGATTTAGGCGCATATGGTGATAATTTATAATTAAGTTTGGTTTATTAAGATTTATGGCAACAAATGAAGAAAAAACGAGAGAAGAGGAAATAAAAAAAATACAGGCCATGCAAAGTTCAAAATTGCTTGATATTATGCATCAATTTCACATAAATGATTTATTTGATATACAAAAGCCTGGGTTTAATCATGAAGAAGCTATCTTTTACTTACTTGAATATATTGAAGGAGAGACGACTGCGTCGATAAAGGAAGGCATTTATAGAAATATTTCTTGTGTAAAATGGCTTTCTGATGAGAAATTAGTTAAACCTGAATCAGTGACTTCAATTATTGGTTGGGAAATTAATTCTTGAGTTTTCCAAAATTCGGAGATTTTATAACGCTATCAATAAAGTCGAGTTTAACTGAGGATTATTGAAACTTTTTTTCGTAGGTTTTGAGAAAATAATAGGGGTATGGCGTTTTTTGGGCAAAGAGAGATTAAACGCGGTGTTGCCACGCTGATGGTTTGAAGCTGAAAACGTTGAAGGGTTAACCGGCGGCGAGTTTTGTGTAGGTCGATTCAAACGCGATAAAGCCGGGGCAAGCGTTGGAAAAGCGCAGTTTTAACCGGCGACCGGTACGGATCAAACGGGCGGCCAGATACATGAGTTCTTGAATGACGGTTCTGATGCGGCGTCGTTTGGCCGGATGCCGAATGGGGCTTTGTTGCCCCAGTAAGCCGATCAGGCCGATCCAGCGCAAGATATTGTAGCTGTAGGCGCTCAGGGTCATGATGACATCGTTGGTGGCGAATTTGCCCGAAGGCAAGCGTTCGATGTCCAGATCCGTTTTAAACTCGCTGTGAAATTGCTCGGCGGTGGCATGATCACGATACAGTTGAACGATCAATGTGTCGTCATATTCGGTAGAAGCTAGGCTTGTCCACCAGCCTTCCATCTCGATCTCAGGGAACAGCAGGAGTTGTCCCTTAGCCGTTGTTGTTCGTTCGGTGATTTGCATGACGCGACGACAGGAATAGGTTTGGCCGTTTCGGGTGTGTTCCTCCGTGACACTAAATAAGGCCACCCGTTTGCCTTCACGTGGTGTGTCCCATTGTCCGTGTTGCTCGGCGTAGGCTAGCCAAGCATCGGCATTCTGTTTACGGGGATTCCATTTGATGATGAACTCGGCTTGCTCGTCTTCCTGTAAGACAATTCGGTTGTCGAGAGCGTCATGCCCGCTATCCAGGCGAACAAGTAACGGCAAGGGTGTCAGACGCTTGGCTGCAGTCAGTCCGCGCTCCAAGGAATAGAGGAATTCGTATTGGCAATGTTGCTTGCCTTCGCGCAGTTCGTTGCCAAGACACCAGCCTTCTTGGCCCAAATAAAGCGCGATGGGGGCATAGCCGTCGAATCCTTTATAGGTTCGGGAGACGCCTTCCTTGCGCGTTTTTTCGTTGTTCATCGGATAAACATCGATATCCAGCGCCACATGACCAGTGGCTAACGGCGTTACCGGGACTTGCGCGTGGGCCAGAAAATCGATGTTGCTCTGATAAACGAGCGGCAATAGTGCATCGGCGTGTTCGTCCAACCGTTGTCTAAGGCGAGCGCTGGAGGGGACTTGTTGAATCGACAGCGCGGTTTTGAAATAGTCGTCGTCGCGGTAATTCTCAATCGCTTCGAAATCGCTCTTGCCCAGGCAAAGCGACCCGATCATGCTTTTGATAATATCGGCATGAGCGATACCGTGGCGCAATGGAATACCCTTATCCAGCACTTGATTGAGTTGGCCATACTGATTCAAACATAAGCCCACTAAGGCTAATCCGGAATGGCTGGTATAAAATTCAGTTTCTGACTGCTCCAGGATAAATCGTTTCATGATTCACTGAGTGGGTGAATGAAGAAATAACGACATTATCCCAGATTAAGCTTGTTAAATCATTAGGATAGAAGAGATTATCACTTCTTAAGTCACGGATTCAGGTTAAATTATTAGACATTCTATTTGAGCAATTTGAAAACAATAACATGAAATTTATTGATTGTAGTACGCTCGATGCTCTTGAATATTTTCAATCAAAACCGGAATATAAAGGAATTAGTTCAATGGATGAACTGTATACAATAGATGTACGGCAGATGATCGGCTTCACTATTTACGAATTGATTAAACCAATATTAAAGTCTCATTATGAGAAATATTATCAAAGACTAAAGTCTATAGTAACAAACAAGCACTATAGAGGTCGCTCGGGTATGGTTAAGGCGTTTGTTAAATTGGGTAAAAAAGAAACCGTATCGGATTTGCTTAAGTTATTAGAAGAAGCGGACTTGGACGTACTTGATTCTACAATAAAAGCTGTGTCTAAATTGAAAATCAAAGAAGCAAAGCCGTCCTTACAGGAATTACTAAAACATGAAGATTCTTATTTTCGTGACATTGCACAGAAAACGCTAAACAAACTCGGGTAAAGAAGCTGTTTGGAAACTCTCGTCTCAGGCCATGAGATCCAACATAATGCGGGTCAATGTAAATCCAGGGTGTTGGGGGAGACGCTCGTAGCTTTTGCTCAAGGGCGGTAAGTGAGATTAGCCTAGCATACGCACGCATGGGGAGTGAGCATTCCCCCGACTAAGCTGTCCCTAATAGAAGCTACGCACTTTGGCAAGGTGCGGTGAACGGTTACATTACGCTTCCCCACTTTGGCAACCTGTTCTCTACTCTACCTGGTTTTTCTCAAGCTGGTTTTTTTTCGTACGGTGTGTCGGCAGCGTATCCGTAGGAGGGGGGCAGGGCTCTTATCGCATTATTCAGATATGCCAAGTCCTCATTGTCGAAGTAAGAAGCATATCCTCCCACCATGCCTTTTCGTACTTTAAACGAATCGGGGTTGCCCGGATCCGCTGGCTTTAATATCTTGTTGTTGAAGCTGTCCTGCTGCTCCATCTTCTTCATATTAGTGAATGAAGAGAACTCTATCGCTTCATCAAGATAGGACTCGTTTATATCATTGATGCCGATGAACTCAAGAAGTCTGTATAGTTCAGTCCGGACATCGGTTTTCATGGACTCGTAACTTAACCGCAGGCAAGCCGGATGATCTTTCAGTCTTTCTTCCCATATGCTGAGCACTTTTATGATTCTATCTATTCCGTATTGCTGGTGCCTTATAAAGTCGCTAATGCTGCAGGATATCTTGTTGTCAGACCGTAGTGTCTTCTGAAAATAAAGTGAAACCACTACATCTCTTGGGTCCCGATAGAGCAGTACAACCTTTTTTTGTCTCAGTATGTTGTTGGGAATTATGTGCTTTCCTTTAAGGCGTTGCAGCCAGCTTGCGTCGGAATAATGTATCCACATTTCATGCGAATAGGCTATCCGGGGGATGTTTGGATTATACTCGTCAAGCTGGCCGAGGTCGAAAGCAACATCGTAATGCAGGGAGAGGTACTTGTTAAGGAGCACTCTCAGCCATGTCCTACCGCTTTTACCTACAGATAATATGATAACGTCGAGGGCCTTGAGCTTGGCCAGCTTTTTTTCTGAAAGATTCCAGTTGATATACATAACTTATAACCAAAAATAGCAACAAATAGCGATCCGGCCGATAATTATAGCTTGAATCATGTCCCCATCAGCCAAAAAAACAAAGGGGTCTCTCATTAGCCGGCCGGAGTCAATAAGCCAAAAAATCTCTGCTGAAAAACTCAGCATTTCAAAAAGCCATCGGTCGCATCGAATTCGCCCCTCTTATTTCTCTTGTCAGGTGTAGGATAAATCACTCGCACCGGTCACCGAGCCAAAAGTTCAGACCCGATCGATTGAGTTCTAAAGGATGTATATTGCATTTGAGCTATTCTCAGGACACGGCAATCCAAATCGGAACTTGTTATGAGAAGTCTGTTTACCACCATTCTGTTGTTCACTCTTCATGGTTGCGCCAACTATCCTATCGAGACAGAAATACAAGAGTCCGCCCAATTTTGTTTGGGGAATTCAAATCTGCCCGAGGATTTAGCAAGCGAGTTTGAGCCGGTCGACGACGAGCAGCTATTAAATAAGGCTTTGGGTAATCCCAATGAAGCCAAGCTATGTCAGGGCCAGTTCTATAAGAGTAAAGCGGGCGCTGAAGTCACACTGTTCCGAGCCTGGAACAGTACTAACCCGAACAGTAAATTTGGAAAATGGTGGGCGTTTCGTGAGCCCGCTGGTAGAATCTCAACCTACCGCGCCGACTATGAAATATGTTACCAGTGGTCGCCTCTGGACAAGTTAGTAATCTGTACACTTAAACCGGAAACCAGTGTCATCGTTGGCACCGGACAAAGTACGGAGTGTTCCGAATATTTAACTTATTCGGTCTCGGCGGCGAAACAAATCTATATCGATGATGCGTCTCTATCTGTTGCCAACTGCACGGAGTTTGACGGCGAGTTCAGTTGGAAATAGTTGTTGGTCGAATTGCACAACAAAGCTGTTTAATCGGATTGCGCAGCGTTCGCTTTTCATTTATTCCGTTCGTCCATTCAATGATAATTGTTTATGAAAACCAGACTTTTATTTTCAGTATTGCTATCGGTTGCTCTGTTTGGTTACGGATGTGCCGATGATCTTGCGGAGGATCCAACGCAAGTGGTGCCATTCACGACAAGCGAATCATTCGGCGATCAACGGACAGCGATTCGTTGCTGTTAAAGATGCAAGGTCCTGGAATGAGTTGTGGACTGAGCACACCAAGAATATTCAGCCCGCGCCAACCGCTCCTGCAATTGATTTTAATAAAACGATGGTGCTTGGCGTTTTTCTGGGCGATCGGCCAAATACTTGCTATAAGGTGACGATAGAAACCATTGAGAAAGAGGTTGACAAGCGCTTGCTGGTTAAGTATCGCGAAGCAAAGACCGGTTCGGTGTGTGGCCAAGCCATCACGCAACCTTCGCATTTGATTTCGTTGCAAGCGACGGAATTAGCGGTTGAGTTTTTGGCTTTGCAATAATAATGTGGTAGCGATTAGCCCGAATTTAGCCTGAGCAGTTTCGTTTACGTTTCCCATGTTTCAGCAAGGAGGTATTCGATCTGCTTAGCTTGGCGGCAATTTACCCAAGTTTTTTTCCAGGCTGGAACATGGAAAAGACCGGAACGGGCTTCAGGAAGTTATGGTTTCGCCGCCTGTTCCTGCACCAGCACCCAGGGTTTGACGACGACCGCCCAGACTTCGCTCGCTTTTTCGAACCATTCCCGCGCTTGCTTGTCGCTGACATGGCCTATTTGGTTATTTTCCAGCCACTGTTGCACCAAGGTTTTGTTGTCCTTGGACAATTGATAGGCCACTTCGACCAGATCCAGTTCCTGGGCGACGAAGATCGCCCGCCCCCCGGCGAAGAAGCGTTGCAACTCGCTCCAGGGGATCAGTGAGGTTTCCAGGTTGACTTTTTCTTTTTCGAGATTTATTGGGGATTCGGACATTTAAGCGTTTTCTGATGCGACAGGCTGTTGTACTATTTGCGGTCATTTTAAAACAATTACAATATCAATAACCAGTCAGTGAGGAGTCGCTTCATGTCGTTATTCGGTTCGCTATCCAAGAGTTCGCTGTTGAAAAATGCCAAAAAACAGATTGCCCAAGCACGCAAGAGTGATGGCGGCAAGGCAGAACAATTATATAAAAGCGCCTATCAAGGCTTCGCCAAGGTTGTTGCCGGTGACGTGAATTCGGCGGAAGCACTGCATAATTGGGGATTCGGTTTGTTGCATCAAGCGCGAGGCAAGGACTCCGAAGACGCCATCGCTTTATATAAGGAGGCGATCGACAAGTTCACTTTTTGTTTATTGGTGGCGCCGAGTCATTTGGGAGGCGCTATCGACGGTGGGGTGGCTTATATGGAGATGGCGCGCTTGGCTAATGCGTTACCGGAAGATCCGCGCTATGACAATGCCATGGAGTTTTTTCTAAAGGCTGAACAGATCCAAAAGGGCAGCGCTTCCTATAACTTGGCCTGCATATATGCCTTGCGCGGCGATAACGAGGCCTGTTTGAAAGCGTTGGAACAGTCGCGGGAGTCGGGCAGTTTGCCGGACGAGCAGGATGTGATGAATGACCCGGATATGGCGTCGGTTCGCAATGAACAGTGGTTTCAAGAGTTTTTGGGGACAGTTAAAGTGGCCTTGGCCGAACAGGCCGAAAATGATCGAAGAACTCGGAGAGGCTTGAAAGAAGTGGAAGAGATCAAGCTGGATTTGCCGCCACGCCCGACCGATTCGATGTTGAAACGCCATTATGACGCGATGGTGCAAGCCGAGGTGGAAAAACAAAAAGAATTGCTGGCGCAGAAGAAAAGGGAGGCGGAAGAAGCCAGGGCGAAGAAAAAGAAAGGCGATCAGTTCAATTACTATAAATAAATTTTCATATCTGTTGTAAGGCGAAGGAACGCCGGCTCAGGTTGCCAGACAGCTTTCCAATAGGGCGCGAAGTTTTTTTAGGCCCAGTTTTCGGGTTAGTTCCATGTTGCGTTGCGGGATGGTTTCCGGGTTCGGATAATATTGCAGGGCTTTTTCGATACTGGCTTCTCGTATGATATGCAGCATGGGAAATGGGGAGCGGTTGGTGTAGTTGGCCGCGTCGGTTTCATCGCTGTCGGCGAAACAGTAATGGGGGTGGAAGCTGGCGAGCTGATAAATGCCTTCATAACCCTGGTCGATGAGCAATTGTTGGGCGATTTCAAGAAAATCCAGGTAGTTGTCGAAACGGCTCAGTGAATCCGGAAATATCAGTAAGGTGGTTTCTGTTTCCGGCTCGGCGTCGAGCAGTTTGCATTCGGCAATCAATTCGGTCAAGAGGTTTTCCCAATCATTGCCGCTGACTAAGGCATAGCGAATTCGGTCTTGCTCGTGGACGCGGCGGGCGAAAGGGCAGATATCGTAGGCGATGATAAATGATTGCAGCCAGTTGCGGGTGGCCGAAATGGCAGGATGGGTATGCATGGACATTGAAAGGCAATAAAAAAGCCCCGGCGGGGCTTTTTATATCATGTATGGCTAACGCCTTCGGCAATGCGTTTTTCCCTTTCTTCGCGGGCGTGTTCCAATTTTGAAAAGACTCGGAGAATGTCGGTGGCCGACAAAATTCCAACCAGCTTGTCGTCTTTAACGACCGGCAGTGCGCCGACTTTGTTATCGGCCATGATTCCAGCCGCATCGGCGGCGGAGGTGTCGGGTTCGACAGTTAACACACCGCGGCGCATGATGTTCATGACCTTTTTGGGGATGACATGCAGTTCGGTGTTGCTGGTGTTGGGTTCTATCGCGTTGGTGTTGCTTTTAGGGCCCAGTGCTTTGTAAAGATCTCGGTCGGAGACGATGCCAACCACTTTGCCTTTTTCGACCACGGGTAGATGACGAACCTTTTCATAATGAATGAGAAAGAACACTCGGTCGATCATATCGTGTGGGCTGACGGTGTAAACCTTTGCAGTCATTAACTCTTCAACGCGCATAAAATACTCCTCGTTTGATTTAGCTGGACAAGAATAAGTAAATTTGGCTGTTTTGACAAGAGATTAAAGCGCAAACGGTATATTTCAGTTAAAATATCAAATTTTGCTGAGCGATCGGGAAAGCTTTTTCTCGACGCCCAGGTAATCATGTTTTTGTAGAGGCGTTTGCCGCCTTAGTCATGCTTCTGGAGTTGTCTATATGCGTATTATCCTTTTAGGTAGCCCAGGTTCCGGTAAAGGGACCCAGGCTCAGTTTATCACCGAAAAATATGCGATCCCGCAGATTTCGACCGGCGACATGCTGCGTGCCGCTGTGCGCGAAGGTACTCCGTTGGGACTGGAAGCGAAAAAAGTGATGGATGCCGGCGGGTTGGTTTCGGATGACATTATCTTGGGCTTGATCAAAGAGCGTATCGCCCAGGAAGACTGTGCCAATGGTTTTTTGCTGGACGGTTTCCCAAGAACGATCGCGCAGGCGGAAGGCTTACAGAACATGGGGGTCGAGATTGACCACGTGATCGAAATCGCGGTCGACGATGAAGAGATCATCAAGCGGATGAGCGGCAGACGCGTTCATCCGGGCTCAGGTCGTACCTATCACGTCGAATACAATCCGCCGAAACAGGAAGGTATCGATGATGTGACCGGCGAACCGCTGATTCAGCGCGACGATGATAAGGAAGAAACCGTGCGCAAACGTCTCAGTGTTTATCACGAGCAAACCAAACCGTTGGTTGGCTATTATTCCGATCCGGCGCAACCGGCGAAATTTGATTCCATTGCTGGAGTCGGGCCGGTCAGCGAGATTACCGCGAAGGTTTTTGCCATCTTGGGCTGAGTACTCTCTAACATGACGGTACCGGCGGATCGTCAGAATAATCCGCCGGCACCGTTGACATTTAAAAACGACTATACGTAAAACTATGGCAGGTAAAACTTTATACGACAAATTATGGGAGGACCATGTTGTTCATCGCGAAGAAGATGGCTCCTGTTTGATTTATATCGACCGTCAGTTGGTGCACGAGGTCACTTCTCCGCAGGCTTTCGAAGGCTTGCGCTTGAGCGGCAGAAAGCCGTGGCGCACCTCCAGAAATCTGGCCGTCGCCGATCATAACGTGCCGACCACCGACCGCGACCAAGGCATTGCCGATCCGGTTTCTCGGCTGCAAGTGGAAACGCTGGAAAACAACTGTGCCGAATTTGGCATTACCGAGTTCGACATGAGCGATATTCGCCAAGGCATCGTGCATGTGGTCGGGCCCGAGCAAGGGGCGACGCTGCCGGGCATGACCGTGGTCTGCGGCGATTCGCATACCTCGACCCATGGCGCTTCCGGGGCTTTGGCCTTCGGTATCGGTACTTCGGAAGTCGAGCACGCCTTGGCGACCCAATGCCTGGTGCAGAAAAAATCAAAAAATATGCTGATCAAGGTCAATGGTCAGGTCAAACCGGGCGTGACCGCAAAAGACATCGTTTTGGCGATTATCGGTAAGATCGGTACCGCAGGCGGAACCGGTTATGCGATCGAATTCGCAGGCGATGCGATTACCGCCTTGTCGATGGAAGGACGCATGACGGTCTGCAACATGGCGATCGAGGCCGGCGCGCGGACCGGTTTGATCGCGGTCGATGATACGACGATCGACTTTTACCGCGATCGTCCGCTTGCTCCTAAAGGCGAGCTCTGGCATATGGCTGTGAGAGCATGGGAAAAACTGCATTCGGATGCCGATGCTGCATTCGACAAAGTGGTCGAATTGGATGCGTCTGAAATCAAGCCGCAAGTAACCTGGGGCACTTCGCCTGAATTGGTTGTGGCCATCGATGAGTCCGTGCCCGATCCGGCCGCCGAAAGCGATCCGGTCAAACAACAAAGCATGCAGCGCGCTTTGGATTATATGGCGCTACAGGCCGGACAGAAAATAACGGATATTCAACTCGACAAGGTATTCATCGGTTCCTGCACCAATTCGCGGATCGAGGACTTGCGCGAGGCGGCAGCGATCGCTAAAGGCAAGAAAGTCGCCGACAGCATCAAGTTGGCGATGGTCGTGCCGGGTTCCGGTTTGATTAAGCAGCAGGCTGAACAGGAAGGACTGGACAAAATTTTCATCGAGGCCGGGTTCGAGTGGCGCGATCCGGGCTGTTCCATGTGCTTGGCAATGAATGCCGACCGTTTGGAACCGGGCGAGCGTTGCGCCTCGACGTCGAACCGTAATTTCGAAGGTCGTCAAGGCTATGGCGGGAGAACCCATCTGGTCAGCCCCGCGATGGCGGCGGGCGCTGCCATCGCCGGACATTTTGTCGATATTGCCGAACTAGCTGGAGGCGCACAATGAACCCGTTTACTACCTTGAGCGCGCTGGTGGCGCCGTTGGATAGAGCCAATGTCGATACCGATGCGATTATTCCGAAACAATTTTTAAAATCGATCCGTCGCGCCGGATTCGGCCCCTATTTATTCGACGAGTGGCGTTATCTGGATCGCGGCGAACCGGACATGGATTGCACGAATCGCCCGTTGAACCAGGAATTTGTGTTGAACCAGCCGCAATATAAAGGCGCGCAAATTTTGCTGACCCGCGAGAATTTCGGGTGCGGTTCGTCGCGAGAGCATGCGCCTTGGGCTTTGGAGGATTACGGATTTCGGGCGATCATCGCACCGAGCTTTGCCGATATTTTTTATAATAACTGTTTCAAAAACGGTATTTTGCCGATCGTGTTGGCTGCCGATGTGGTCGATAGTTTGTTCCAGGAGATGAAAGATGGCTACCGTTTGACGATCGATTTGGCCGGTCAAACGATCACGACACCAGCGGGACGGGTTATCAATTTCGATGTCGACGAAACGCGTAAATTTCGCTTGTTGAATGGCTTGGACGATATCGCATTGACGTTGCAGCACGCCGATGAAATCAAGGCTTATGAAGCGGAGCGGGCCAAGCGCGCGCCTTGGTTGTTCGCGGATTGATCTGCTATTCCCGAGGGCTGGGTTAATGGGAAGCGGCCCAGCCCTTATGACGATGGTTTGCAGCTTCCGGTTGGCTTGGCGGAGTGTTAATTATCCATCATAAGGTTTAAACCACCGGCTTTAGCCGGTCAGCTTTAGCTGCGATAATTTGCCCAAGGAGGTGGCGATGGACTATAGATACGGCAGCCATACGGTTTACCAAATTGAGTATCATTTTGTTTGGGTTACGAAGTATCGTTATAAAGTGCTGAAGGATGAAATAGCCGAACGAGTGAGAGACTTGGTGCGGCAGACATGCGAAGCCTTTGAGATACGGATTATCAAAGGTGTCGTGAGCAAAGATCATGTGCACATTTTGGTGAGTGCGCCGCCGACTATGGCCCCAAGCGAAATCATGAGGCGAATCAAGGGACGAACTTCGAGCTATCTGTTCGAAGAGTTCCCGCACTTGAAAAAGCGATATTGGGGTCGACATTTTTGAGCCCGCGGTTATTTTTGCGCCACAGTGGGGCAAATGACTGATGAGATGATAAAGCAATATTTGGAGCATCACTTTGAACCTAATCCAAACGATAATTTCAAGATGGAGCCCGACTAAGACGCGTCGTTTAGTCGACGCGTATCCGGACTTTCAGTCCGTTATTGGAACCCACCCGCTTGAGCGGGTGGTTGTTTAGTTTTGTTTCCGCAAAATCAATAGTTTCCATCTCTACGGTCGCCAAGGCACCACTTTATAACCTATGTCAAAGGGAAGTGCTGCTATGGCAAGCAGCACAATAGTTTCCTGAAACTCAAATTTCTTTCCCGTTTTAATCGATCAATTTGCCTAAGATTTATTATTCCGGCTCTTAACTCATAATTTAAAGTAAGGGAGCATGAAAATGTCTAAAACTTATGATGTGGCCGTTGTCGGAGCAACCGGCGCGGTCGGAGAAACCATGTTGTCTATTTTGGAAGAACGCGATTTTCCGGTGGGCAATGTTTACGCCTTAGCCAGCAGCCGCTCGGCCGGTAAGCGTATTCCTTTCAAGGGGGGCTCGCTTACGGTCGAAGACCTGGCGGAATTCGACTTTTCCAAAGTCCAAATCGGTCTGTTCTCGGCCGGCGCGGGTATTTCGGCGGAATATGCGCCGAAGGCTGCCGCGGCTGGGTGTGTCGTGATCGATAATACCTCGCAATTTCGTTATGACGACGAAATCCCGCTGGTCGTGCCGGAAGTCAATCCGGAGAAAATCGCCGAGTATAAAAAACACGGTATCATCGCCAACCCTAACTGTTCGACTATTCAAATGCTGGTGGCGCTGAAACCGATCCACGATGCCGTCGGTATCGCTCGGATCAATGTCAGCACTTACCAAGCCGTGTCCGGTACCGGCAAGGAGGCGATCGAGGAATTGGCGACGCAAACGGCGGCGTTATTAAACGGCAAGCCGATCAAGGCGGAAGTGTATCCCAAACAAATCGCTTTCAATGTATTGCCGCAGATCGATGTGTTCATGGATAACGGCTACACCAAGGAAGAAATGAAAATGGTCTGGGAAACCCGAAAAATTCTTGGCGACGACAGCATACAGGTCAATCCGACCGCTGTTCGTGTGCCGGTGTTTTACGGGCATTCCGAGGCGGTGCATATCGAGACGCGTAGCAAGATTTCCGTCGATCAGGTGCGGGAATTGATGCAAGCGGCCCCTGGCATTACCTTGCTGGACGAGCGTGTCGACGGTGGTTATCCTACCGCAGTGACTGAGTCGTCAGGTAATGATGATGTCTTTGTCGGCCGTATCCGGGAGGATATTTCTCACCCGCAAGGTATCGATCTGTGGGTGGTTGGCGATAATGTGAGGAAGGGCGCAGCTTTAAATAGCGTACAAATAGCGGAAGACCTAGTAAAAAATTACATCTAGACTAAGCTTACCAAGTATATTTGGTTATTCTCGGTAAAAAACTGTGGTCTATCTATTTGTATTTGTAGGAGAGCGAAGTGCGCAATTTAACTAAAACTTTAGCGGTTGTATCGTTACTGGCACCGGCTAGTGCACAGCCCTTGGGGATTGGCGATCTTAAATTGCACTCAGCCCTTAATCAAAAACTCAATGCCGAGATTAATCTGCTGTTATCTGCCGGGGAAAGTCCTTCCGATATCCAGGTAAGGATGGCGCCGCCGGAAAAATTCGATGAAGCCGGCGTGCCATGGAGTTTCTTTCTGTCGAAAATCAAATTCGATACGGTGGTTAAACCTAACGGTGCCGTTGTCGTTAAGTTAAGTTCCAATGAGGCCCTACAAGAACCCTTTTTGGATTTCTTGCTCGAAGTCACCTGGACCAAGGGCAATATGTACCGTGAGTTCACGGTCTTGGTGGACCCGCCGGCGGCCTATGAGCAACCGGTGGTTCCCGTTGCCGAGCAGGCGGAACCGTCCCAACAGGTACAACAGCCTATGGCAGCGACTCCCAAGCTGGCGGAAAAGGCTCCAAGTGCGGTCGGCGAAGGAATTCAGGTCGACAGTTACGGTCCGACTACGCAGTCGGATACGCTTTGGCAAATAGCCGAACAAGTCAAGCCATCCGAGGACATCTCCACGGAACAAATGATGATGGCGATTTATGAAGCGAATCCTCGGGCCTTCTATAAGGACAATGTTAATGCGCTGATGTCCGGTCAGGTTCTGGATATCCCTAATAAAGACACGATTGTAAAGCTGTCCAGGCAACAAGCCGCCAGTTTGTTCAAGCAACAAGTCAATGCTTGGAAAGCTGCGGCTAAACCGGCGGCTAGCAAAAAACCGGCCGTGCCGGTTGCGGAGGAAGCCGTCAGTAGTCAGCTGGAACTGGAGGCTCCGGTAGAGACAAGCGTGGAAGGCAAAGCCGAGGTCAGCCCCGAGCAGGAACAGGTCAGAAAAGAAGCTGTTGCCGAAGAAGAACTCAGCGCGGAAGATGCGGAAGTCCAGGCGGCCGAATCAGGTGGCGACAAGGAAATGCGGGAGCGCCTGGAGAAATTGGAAAAGCAATTGGAAATGATGCAAAAATTGCTGGCTTTAAAGGATGAGCAGCTAGCGGCCTTGCAAAATAAACAATTGCTGGAACAGGAGCAAACTCCTCAAACGCCGGTTCAACCACGGGAAGGAGCCGAGGCGACCCAGTCCGAGAAGCCGGCAGTCGTAAAACCGAAGCCTAAACCGGCGCCAAAACAGAAAATAAAGCCTGCGCCTGTCGAGCCGGAGGGAGGGCTTTTCGGGGATAGCTATTATTTGGCGATCGGTGGTGTCGCTGTGGTATTGCTCGGCGGTTTGGGGTGGTTATGGTGGCGTCAACGCAGACCTGAAGAGCACGGTGGCGGCATCGATGAAAGCATGTTTGCCTCTTCCAGTGAAATCAGGATGCCTGATTCCGAGGAATCTACGATTGTTTCAACCCTATCGTCCGATGAAAGTCCCGCTTACGATGTCGGTACCGTGGGTGAAAGTTCGTTTCTAAGCGAATTTACGCCCAGTGATTTCGATGCCTTCGATTCCGATATGAACGAGGTCGATCCTATTTCCGAAGCGGATGTTTATTTGGCCTATGGCCGTTATCAGCAGGCCGAGGAATTGATGCGCCAGGCAATAGCCGACGAGCCGGAGCGTAACGACTGTAAACTCAAATTGCTGGAAATTTTCTATGCCAATGAGAACAAGGATGCGTTTGAAGATTATGTCGGCGAATTGGCGGAGGAAGGTAAGCGTAATGACCATACCTTCTGGTCCAAAGTATTGGAGATGGGTAATGAGATCATCCCAGGTTCCGCCATTTTGACAGCCAGCGAGACGGTCGAAGACGAGGCTCTAGAAGAAGAGGCGAAGCGGAATGTCGAACAAAAAAAGACGGATGAAACCGGAGCCAAGGGAGGAGAAGATGATTTCGATTTGACCTCGTTTGACCAGGATTTTGCTGACGAAGACGAGCTTATCAAAGGAGTCGATGAAGAAGGAAGCGATAACGATAGCTTGGATTTCGATCTTAGCGCTTTCGAAGAGCCGGAAACCGCTGAAGAAAAACCGGCTCAGGAAGAAGATATCGAGAGCGTGGAATTCGACTTGAGCGCTTTTGCCGATGAGGAAGCCGAGGAACCAAAAACCGAGGCGGAACCGGAGGAAGAGTTCGAAACGTTCGATTTTAGCAGCGATATAGAGCATGAAGAGCATGAGCAAGGCCCCGAGCTGAAACTGGGCGAGGAAGCCGATGATGATTTGGAAAGTTTCGACTTCTCCACGATTGAGGGATCGGTAGAAAAACAGCAAGCCGCGGAAGCAGAAAAGTTGTCCGATAGTGATGAAGAGTTCGATTTCAATTTTGATCTGGAAGACGAGTCAATGCCGGAATCGGGCGTGTCGGATTTGACCGATATGGATGAATTCGAGACGAAAATCGACCTTGCCAAAGCTTATATCGATATGGGCGATACGGATGCCGCGAAATCGATTGCCGAAGAAGTGATAGAGAAAGGTAACGATCAACAGAAGCAAACCGCTCAATCTCTATTGGATCAAATGAAATAAGAAGGGGTTGAGGAGATTCCGCATAAAAAAAGCCCGTTACGGGCTTTTTTTATGCAAGCGGAAAATAGCCTATAGACTATTTTTCGCTTGCTGCGTCAGCTTTCGACAATTCCCGTAGAATAGTCTGTTTTTGATTGAGAAAATGATCGATTCCTTGTTTTAGTGCTGCGAAGTTCATCAGGCTGGCCTCGACTTTCTGGTTGGATAAATCGATTTCCAATTGACGTGCGGCATCCTTCAACGAGATGAATCCGCAAAAGCTGACCGAACCATGCAATTTATGTGTGATTTCTTTGGCGAGTGCGAAGTCGGATTGATCGATTGCTTGCTGTATGTTGGCCAATTGTTCCGGTAACTCAATAAACAGTTTGTTAAACAAGACCTCGGCTAATTGTTCGTTGTGAGATGTTTTTTCCAGCATTTGCTCAAGGAATTCCATGCCCGGAGAAGGTTGGGAAGGGGCATTCCGGGATTGCGATTGCCATAGATCGAGCATTTCTTCAAGTTGTTCGAGAAGTACCGGTTTGATCAGGCATTCATCGAATCCGGCATCGATTAATTTTTTTCGCTGATGGCTTTGGGCATGGGCGGTAATGGCGATGACCGGCGTATTGTGGTTGATGCAATCTTTCTCTTTGATTTTTTCCAGCAATTCCAGACCACTGTAATAAGGCATTTGCAGATCCAGCAAAATCAATTGATACTTTCTTTGCTGTAGTAACGAGAGAGCCTGTTTGCCGTCTTCTGCGAGCGTGATATCGCTGGAACGGCTTTCCAGTTGGGACTTGAGTAGTAGGCGATTGATTTCGTTATCGTCGGCAATGAATACGGGGAAACTCGGAGGTATGTCGGGTTCCGGCAAAGCCAGTTTATCGCTAGGGGGCTTGGGAAATAGCGAAAGCGTGTCCGTGATCAATTGGTCCAAGAACGCCGAGCGGCAGGGTATGGGCAAAATATCCACGGTACCGGGGTTTTGTAGGGGGTGGGTCATGAAAATGATTTTTTTATTGCCTGTAAAAGTCCTTATCCGTGCCAATTCGGTATTGAAGTCGTCATCCGTCTTTAGGCTTTCGCCGGCTGCATACAAAATGATTTCCCAGGCGCCGGCTTGTTGATATTGCTCGACGGAGGCAAACAAACGGCAGCCAAAGCCTAAATGGGTGAGTTGTTTCAGTAAGGCTTTACGCCTGATGGACAACGGGTCGATTATGCTGATCAAGGCATCGTGTTCTTCTGTGGGTTGTTCATTAACGGTCGTTATCGGCAAGTCAAACCAAAAGGTCGAGCCTTTTCCCAATTGACTCTTAACGCCGATGTTGCCGCCTAATCTTTCGACAATGTTTTTTGCAATCGTTAAACCTAATCCCGTACCCAGTTCCTTATTCACGGCATATTCGCTAATTTGTAGAAAAGGGTGGAAAAGGTCCTTCATGACATCCTTGGCAATACCGATGCCGGTGTCCGTAACCGAAATAAATAATTTGGATTGTTTTGTCAGGGTGCCGCGGATGATGATATAGCCACGGTCTGTGTATTTGCTGGCGTTACCGACCAAATTGGTAAGCACTTGGCTAAGACGGACCGGGTCGCTGGTGATCATGGTCGGCAAATCGGGGGCGATATCGATAATTATTTGGACGTCTCTACGGCGAGAAACGATTGCAGTAATGCTGTTTTCAATACACTCGCGGATATCGAAAGCTACGCTTTCGGTTCTGAAACTTCCTGTTTCGAGGCTCGAATAATCGAGGATTTCGTTAACGATAGTTAAGAGAGTACAGGCCGATGTCTTGATTAACTTGGCTTGTTCCAATTGCCGGGGAGTTAATTCCGATTGCGTGAGCAGTTCGATAAACCCGATGATGCCGTTCATCGGCGTGCGGATTTCATGACTGATGTGCGCCAGAAATTGCGATTTCGTTTCGTTTTGGGCAATGGCTAATTGAGTGGTTTTTTCCAGCGATTGATTTTTTTCTTCCAGTTTCTCCATGGTTACCGTAAGTTCCTTGACGGCATTGTTCACTTGTTGCAATAAATAGTCTTGGGTTTCTTGCAGGCCTACCGCCATGGCGTTAAAGCTTTCGCAAAGTGTTGCGATTTCTGTGGTAGTGGTTGTGCCGGCGCGCGCGTCCATGTTGCCGTTAGCCAAATCATTCGCCACTTGAGTCAAATTGATCAGAGGCGAGCTGATGGTTTTGCTGAGACGGAATGCGAGCATCAGCGCAAAGATAAAGCAGCCGATGATGATGGTTAAGCTATTACGGAGATACTGATGGCGAGCCGCTTGAATGGGGGCTGGGCTGATGCCGACCGATACGCTGCCTATTTTCCTTTCTTTATCGCTGTCCTCGATTTCAAATAAATTGAAATCCATGGCGGCGGCGTTTTGCCGCAGAGATTGAATTCTCACTGCGGCATCAAAAATTTTTAGTTTTTCACTGTTTTTATTCAGCATATTGCTGGAATAAGCAAGGATTTCCCCATTCAGGTTTTTAATCGCGACAAACACGACATCCTTTTCCTGCAACAGATCGTTGGCCATCTCTTTCAGCATCGCTTTGTTGCCGGAGAATACGCCATAAATACTGGCGACGGCAAGTTGCTTGGCGATGGTTTGCCCGCGCTCGTGTAAAGATTGTTCGAGATAGTGAAATTGATGTTCGACGAAATAACTGGCAAGCGAAATGACCAGCAACAAGGCGGGTGCGACTCCCATAAAGAACAAGCGAAAACGGATGCCTTTGGTGTTGATTTTAAAATGCATTTACTTTCTATATTTAGGTATAGAATGGCTACTCTACGAGATATAGAGTATGCCAAAGGGAAGATAACTAAACAACCACCCGCTCAAGCGGGTGGGTTCCAATAACGGACTGAAAGTCCGGATACGCGTCGACTAAACGACGCGTCTTAGTCGGGCTCCATCTTGAAATTATCGTTTGGATTAGGTTCAAAGTGATGCTCCAAATATTGCTTTATCATCTCATCAGTCATTTGCCCCACTGTGGCGCAAAAATAACCGCGGGCTCAAAAATGTCGACCCCAATATCGCTTTTTCAAGTGCGGGAACTCTTCGAACAGATAGCTCGAAGTTCGTCCCTTGATTCGCCTCATGATTTCGCTTGGGGCCATAGTCGGCGGCGCACTCACCAAAATGTGCACATGATCTTTGCTCACGACACCTTTGATAATCCGTATCTCAAAGGCTTCGCATGTCTGCCGCACCAAGTCTCTCACTCGTTCGGCTATTTCATCCTTCAGCACTTTATAACGATACTTCGTAACCCAAACAAAATGATACTCAATTTGGTAAACCGTATGGCTGCCGTATCTATAGTCCATCGCCACCTCCTTGGGCAAATTATCGCAGCTAAAGCTGACCGGCTAAAGCCGGTGGTTTAAACCTTATGATGGATAATTAAAGTTGAATACTTTAGAGAATTCTAATATTCTATCGACTCGTAGTTAGTTAAGAAAAAAGAAAATTTTCACTGGACATTCCTGTTATATAGCTCATTACCATACTAGTATTTTAATGATGTCTAGCGGGTGTGTTGGATAAAATTAGATGAGGAGAGCGTTATGGCTAGAATTGTAGTATTAGGCGCCGGTATCGGTGGGGTTCCGATGGCTTTCGAAATGAAGGAAGTGGTGAAAAAGAAACATGAAGTCATCGTGATTTCCGATTCGCCGACTTTTCATTTCGTGCCTTCCAATCCATGGGTTCCGCCTAAATGGCGCAAACCGGAAGATTTGAAAATCGAATTGGCGCCGGTTATGAAGAAAAAAGGCATCGAATTCATCCAAAAGGCTGCGGTCAAGCTAGATCCCGTAAACAATAAAGTGCATTTGGCCGATAACTCCTCGGTCGATTACGATTATTTGATTATTGCCACGGGCCCCCGTTTGGCGTTTGATGAGGTGCCTGGGTTGGGGCCCGAGGGCTACACTTCATCGGTTTGTCATGTCGATCACGCGGCGCTTGCCGCCCAGGATTGGGATAAATTCATGGATGATCCGGGCCCGATCGTTATCGGCGCGGTTCAAGGCGCTTCCTGTTTCGGCCCGGCGTATGAATATCTGATGATCCTGGAGACCGAATTGCGTAAACGTAAAATTCGTGACAAGGTCGCGATGACATTCGTAACATCCGAGCCTTATATCGGTCATTTGGGGTTGGGCGGCGTCGGCGATACCAAGGGGCTGTTGGAAAGTGCGTTACGCGATAAAACTATTAAATGGATTACTAACGCCAAGGTCGATCGCATCGAGGACGGTATGATGTATGTGACCGAGGTGGACGACAACGGCGAAGAAAAAACCAAGCATGAGCTGCCGTTCAAGCATTCGATGATGCTGCCGGCTTTTACCGGGGTCGATGCGGTGCGTAATGTCGAGGCGGAAGGGCTGGTTAACCCTCGCGGTTTTGTCATCGTCGACGAACATCAACGCAATCCGACCTTCAAAAATATCTATTCGGTGGGCGTCTGTATTGCGTTGCCTCCTGTGGAAAAAACCCCTTTACCGGTCGGCACGCCGAAAACGGGTTATATGATCGAGTCCATGGTGACGGCGACCGCGCATAATATCCGTGACGAACTGGAAGGCAAAGAGCCGAGTGATGTACCGAGTTTAAGCGCGCTGTGTCTGGCCGATCTGGGTGACACCGGTGTCGCCTTCCTGGCAGTGCCACAGATTCCGCCTAGAAACACGACATGGTCCAGCCATGGCAAATGGGTGCATGCCGCTAAGATCGGCTTCGAAAAATATTTTATGCGTAAAGTACGTAAAGGCATCAGCGAACCTTTCTATGAGAGAATGATGCTCAAATTGATGGGCGTGGTTCGTTTAAAATAGGAGCCGGCAATGAGTATCGATCGTTGGGTTCTGGCAGTAGCCGGGACATTCATTTTGCTGAGTGTCGGCTTGGCCGTGTGGCATTCGCTGTACTGGCTATGGTTTACCGCCTTTGTCGGCGCCAATTTATTGCAATCGGCATTTACCGGTTTTTGTCCTTTGGCGATCGTGCTGAAAAAAATCGGCGTCAAGTCGGGCAATGCCTTTTAATTGTTAGCAACGAGCCGGAGAATGATGCAATGTTGTTATTCTCCGGCAACTTTCTCTTAAGAGGCTGTCGCACAAGCTATGTGGATATGCGGCCGATGCGCTTTTTACACTGTTTAGATCATCTTTTCTTCAACGGTTGTTATCGTCCAATAGTTCATCTCTTTAGTGTTTACTGCGCTGTTTCAATTTATCTTCTCTTTTTTCCCTTCTACATTGTTTAAGTTTTCCTTCGATCAATAAATGTACGCTATCTGCTAGAATAGTCGCATTAGTGACGCTAAATTATTGGAATCCAGCCTTTTCTAGGCTGAAAACGCAATAATTAAGTCGGTGAACGATAGGAAACTGCTTCGAATGAGCGACAAAAAATTGTCTCATCATTCGCTGGCAGTTGTATCTTATTGATCTATAGTTTCTTTATATATTTGGAATATAGATTGCTTGTGGGCTAACAGACAGGTTGAAAGAATGGCGGAAGCTAAACAGGATGGTGGGGCAGAGAAAAAAACTGCAAAGATACTGATCGTGATTATAATCCTGTTGCTGTTGATTATTGTTGGTGGCGCGGTTTTTTTTATGCTGAATGGCAACAATAGTGTCGTGCCTGAAGAAGAAATAGAAGACCGGCAGCAATCGGAAAGCAGCGATGGGGCAAATAAGGAATTTTACTACTACGATGTGGAACAGCCTTTGCGCGTCAATTTTCCCAAAGGAAGCAGTGCCAGTCTTATCGAAATAAAGGTGGCGTTTTTAAGTGATCACGATAGCGAAGATGCGCTAAAAAAGCATGAGCCTATGATAGTGAATAATTTATTGATGACGATTAGTGCGATGGGGGCCGATCAGTTGCATACCAAAGAAGGCAAAAATGAGCTGCGTCGCCGCATGTTGGAGGAAACGGAAGAAGTCATGAGAAAAATGACCGGCAAGAACGAAGTTCAGGAAGTCTTTTTCACCGCATTCGTGATGCAATAAGATGTCTACCGCGGATCTTTTATCGCAAGACGAAATCGACGCTTTACTGCATGGTGTCGACGAGGGCGAGGTTGAAACCGAGGCACCGGAGGAAGAGGGCGAGCAGGGTGCGCGCGTCTATGACTTTACCAGTCAGGAGCGTATCGTCCGAGGGCGAATGCCGACCCTGGAAATGGTCAATGAACGATTCGCCCGCTATTTTCGTATCTCGCTATTCAATTTCCTGAGAAGGTCTGCTGAAATTTCGGTTTCCGGCATACAGGTACAAAAATTCTCCGAGTTCATTCAAAGCTTGTTCGTGCCGACCAATCTGAACATTATTCGCATGTCTCCATTACGGGGGCGCGCGCTGATCGTCATGGAGCCCAGATTGGTGTTTACCGCGGTAGACAATTTTTTCGGCGGTGGCGGCCAGTTTTACAACAAAGTGGAAGGACGCGAATTCACCCCGACCGAGATGCGCGTCATTCGTTTGATTCTCGACATGGTTTTCAAGGACTTGCAAGAGGCCTGGAAACCGGTCATGGATATGAATTTCGAATACATGAATTCGGAAGTCAATCCGCAATTTGCCAATATCGTCAGTCCTTCGGAAATTGTCGTCATTTCGACGATTCATGTCGAATTGGAAGGTGGCGGCGGCGATCTTAATATCGCCATGCCCTATACCATGATAGAACCGATTCGGGAATTGCTCGATGCGGTTACCAGCGATCGGGGAGAAGTCGACGGCCGGTGGCAAGAGTCGCTGCGCAATGAAGTCATGCGCGGCGAGGTTGAACTCAGCAGCATTTTGTTCGAAAAGGAAGTTCCTTTAAGAGATGTGATGAAATTTCGTGCCGGTGACGTAATACCGGTCGAGATGCCCGAAATGGTGACATTGTATGCCGAGGAGATCCCCGTGTTCAAAGGAAAACTGGGGCTGTCGGACGGTAATTATGCAGTACAGATTCTGGAAAAATTGAGTCAGGAGACGCTCTAGACTCTGACATTAGTGCCGCGGTGAAGCAAATTCCATTAAACTTATTAATCCAACCTTGTCACCGAAATTTGTAAGATATTGATAAATAATGAATAAATGATTTTTATGGCGCTATAAACAAGGAAGCCGGCATGATTTTTAACGTATATTAATCAATGGCTTGAAGACTAATAGCACACCATTGACAAAGCCGGGTTAAGCAAGTGGAGCTAGCTTCCACGGCTTTCAGATTATATACAAAGGCAGGTATAGCATGAGCGAAAACGATAACGAAGAATTAGGCGACGATTGGGCGGCGGCGATGGAGGAACAGGCTGAGGGCAGTGCCGGGGACGATTGGGACGTAGCGTTGAAAGAGCAGGCGGAAGCCGGTAAAGGTTCGGGTTACGACTCGGCTGAGTTTCCGGAATTCGACGGTCAGCAGGCTAACAGTGCCTCGCCGTTGGATAACGAGGAGTTAAAACTCGATGTTATTCTCGATGTGCCGGTCACCATCTCCATGGAAATAGGCCGTACCAAGATCAATATCCGAAATCTACTGCAACTGAACCAAGGGTCCGTCGTCGAGTTGGATCGCTTGGCTGGCGAGCCGATGGATGTTTTGGTTAATGGCACCCTGATCGCCCATGGCGAGGTGGTTGTGGTTAATGATAAGTTTGGAATCAGATTGACTGATGTGATCAGTCCTGCGGAACGGGTGAAAAAGCTCGGCTGATACCAATGTCCAGAGTACTGATGATTTTCGCGTTGGGTTTGTATGCCAGTGGAGCCATGGCGTCTGCGGAAACCCCTAATGCCAAGCCGGTGTTTAAAGCGCCCGGTTATGCCGATGCCATGAACTGGTCTCTGAGTTTGGTGTTGGTGTTGACGATTTTTTTATTGTGCATCTGGCTGATACGAAAAACGGGACAGTTCTCTCTGCCGGGAAGGCAGCAACTTAATATCGTCACTGCTTTATCGCTCGGGATGCGGGAAAAAGTGGTCTTGATCAAAGTAGGCAACAAGCAGCTTTTATTGGGCGTCACGCCGAATCGGATCGATAAACTCATGGAATTGGAGGGCGAGGACCGGCTGTATCAGGAATCGGCCGATCTAGGTCGTGGCGATTTCGCCGATAAATTGCGGCAGGCGTTGAAAGGGAGGTCGGATGGGTAAATCTTGTTGGGTCGCCCTGGCAATGACCGCGTTATTGTGGCCCGAGTCAGGGCTCTTTGCGGCGCCAGGCATCGACGCTATCACGGTCACGACCAATCCGCTAGGCGGCCAGACCTATACCGTGACGATACAAGTGCTGGCCGTCATGACGGTGCTGACCATTTTGCCGGCATTGTTACTGACGATGACATCCTTTACCCGTATCATGATCGTGCTGGGGCTATTAAGACAGGCGATCGGCACGGCACAGGCACCGAGTAACCAGGTCCTGCTCGGTCTATCGCTGTTTCTGACTGTTTTCATCATGATGCCGGTATTTGAAAAGGTCAACGGCACGGCGCTACAGCCCTATCTGGAAGAAAAAATTGATCTGACTACGGCGTTGGAAAGGGCCTCCGTACCCTATCGCGAGTTCATGCTGCGGCAGACCCGCGAGGCCGATTTGGAAATGTTTATGCGTATTTCCGGTCGCGAGGATTTCGCATCGGTCGATGACGTGCCGTTTTCGCTGTTGCTGCCGGCTTTCGTCACCAGCGAGCTGAAAACGGCTTTTCAGATCGGCTTTTTGATATTCTTGCCGTTTTTGGTCATCGATCTGGTGGTGGCCAGTGTTCTGATGTCGATGGGGATGATGATGCTGTCGCCGATGATTGTGTCGTTGCCGTTCAAGATCATGCTGTTTGTTCTCGCGGACGGCTGGTCGCTGGTCATGGAAATGCTGGCCGCCAGTTTTTACGTGACTTGAGGCGAAAATAATGACCCCGGATACCATCTCGATCGTCGCCCAGGACACCGTTTGGTTGGCCGTGCGCATTCTCGCCCCGATTCTGCTGTCTTCGCTGGCGGTCGGCCTGCTGGTGTCGATGTTCCAGGCCGCGACCTCCATACAGGAACAGACCCTGACCTTTATCCCCAAGTTGGCGACTATCATCATCGTGCTGATGATTGCCGGTCCCGGCATGTTGCAGATGCTGATCGATTATTTTCAGGACTTGCTCAGGGAAATTCCCAGTCTGATCGGATGATTTTCAGTGAAGAGCAATTGTTGGGCTTGTTGGCATCTTATATGTGGCCTTATTTCCGTATCGGCTCGATGTTCATTTCGGTTCCCGTCTTCAGCGTCCAGGCCGTCCCCGCTCGAATCCGGGTATTGGCGTCGCTGTTGATCACCTCGGTGATCGTGCCGGTATTGCCGTCCCCGCCGGACATCGCTTTGTTCAGCTATCAGGGATTCATGGTCGCCGTTCAGCAAATCGTCTTGGGCATCACTGCCGGCTTTATCTTGCAGATGGTATTTTCGGTGATTTTGGTAGCCGGCCAGTCGATCGCCTACAGCATGGGCTTGGGTTTCGCCTCCCTGGTAGACCCGGCTACCGGCATTCAGGTGCCGGTCGTGGCGCAAGTCTTCGTCATTGCCGTCAGCTTGTTGTTTTTGTCTTATGACGGCCATTTGTTATTGATCGAGGTGCTGGCGCAAAGTTTCACGACCTTGCCGATCGCCGCCACTGGCCTGAACGTGCCGGATTTATGGCGGGTAATCGCCTGGAGCAGTCAAATTTTCGCCGGTGGCGTATTGCTGGCGCTACCGGTCATGGTGACCATTCTGTTCGTCAACATCAGTTTTGGTGTCGCCTCCAGGGCGGCGCCGCAATTGCAAATTTTCGGCGTCGGTTTTCCGATCACTATCATGCTGGGTATGTTGTTGATTTGGATTACCTTACCCGATATTTTGGAAAGTTTCGCCGATATCCTCAGGGAAGGTTTTGCCTTAATCAGCGAATTGTTGAGGTTGCCTTAATGGCCGAAGATAGCGGGCAAGACAAGACCGAAGAACCCACCGCGAAGCGTCTGGCCGACGCGCGCAAAAAAGGCCAGGTGCCGCGTTCGCGGGAACTGGATACCTTTGTCTCGCTGATGGTCGGATCGGTGTTGTTCATCTTCATGGGAGGCTACATCGCTCAGGGGCTTGCGGAAATCATGAGGAATCAGCTCAGCGTTTCCCGCGACGTCATTTTCGACCCGGCCAGTCCCGTCAGCCACTTTAACCGCGTCATGGTCGAGGGCGTTTGGTTGATTATGCCGTTTGCACTGGTGCTGGCCGTGGCGGCCTTGATCACGCCGATGCTGATGGGCGGGTGGAATTTCAGCGGCGAAGCGTTACAGCCGAAATTGTCCAAATTCAATCCGTTAAACGGGATGAAAAAAATATTCGGCATACAGGGGGTGGTCGAATTGATCAAGGCATTGATCAAGGTAACCCTGGTCTTTCTCGTTGCCGATATCTTGTTCAATAGCTATCGCGGTGAATTGATGGGCCTGAACAACCAGCCGGTGGACCAGGCCATTTATCGTTCGGCCGAAATCATCCTCTGGTGTTTACTGCTGTTGAGTTCGACATTATTGTTGGTCGTCGTGGTCGATGTCCCATATCAATTGTGGAATAACAAGCGGCAGTTAAAGATGACCAAACAGGAAGTAAAAGATGAAAGCAAGGAGTCCGAAGGCAGTCCCGAGGTCAAGGGACGGATTCGCCGCATGCAGATGGATATCGCCCAACGGCGGATGATGGAGGAAGTGCCCAAGGCCGATGTCATCGTCACCAACCCAAGTCATTATGCCGTTGCATTGAAATATGACCGTTTCAGCAGCGGCGCGCCGCGTGTCGTGGCCAAGGGCGTCGACCTGATCGCCGCGCAGATTCGCAACGCCGCCCTGGCCGCCGATGTGCCGCTGGTGGCCGCTCCGCCGTTGGCCAGGGCGCTATATTACTCGACCGATCTCAACGAGGAAATTCCGCAAGGCCTGTTTCTGGCCGTTGCCCAAGTTCTCGCCTATGTTTTTCAATTACAGGCCGCCGTCGAAAACGGTTGGGCCAAACCCTATCCGCCGGCGGACGTTTCGGTGCCCGACGATTTCAGGCAATATTAATCCCTTTCAAAATTGGCTGACTTCTTGCATGAGAGAGACGAAAAGTCGTCGCCTTGTATTCGCTTGCCTCTTGGATGGTGCAAGCATCGAGGCGACCTGGTTGTTTCGGCTCCACCATGTTTTGAACCGTTATGAATTTGCAAAAAATATTACAGACAATTCGTTCGATTGCCAGTATGGGGCTAGGCGCTCCGGTGGTTATCCTAATGATTTTGGCGATGGTCGTGCTGCCATTGCCGCCGTTTTTGTTGGACCTGTTTTTCACCTTTAATATCGCCTTTTCCCTGATCATCTTGTTGGTCGTGGTATATACCTTGAAGCCGCTCGAGTTTGCGGTGTTTCCGACGGTGATTCTGGTAGCGACGATGTTGCGTCTGGCGCTCAATGTCGCATCGACTCGGGTCGTCCTATTGGAAGGGCACCAGGGCGGAGACGCCGCCGGCAAGGTGATCGAGGCCTTCGGCTCCTTCGTCATCGGCGGCAATTTCGCCGTCGGCCTGGTCGTATTCGCCATTTTGGTGGTCATCAATTTCGTCGTCGTCACCAAGGGGGCCGGGCGGGTGGCCGAAGTCGGCGCGCGGTTCACGCTGGATGCAATGCCCGGCAAGCAAATGGCGATCGATGCCGATTTGAACTCCGGCCTGATCACTCAGGACGAAGCGCGAACACGACGCGAGGAAATTGCCTCGGAAGCCGATTTTTACGGCTCGATGGACGGTGCCAGTAAATTTGTCCGCGGCGATGCGGTGGCCGGAATCATCATCCTGTTCGTCAATATCATCGGCGGCCTCTCGATCGGTGTCGGTCAGCACGACATGAGTTTTGCCGATGCCGGTGAGGTTTATGTGTTGCTGACCATCGGTGACGGTCTGGTGGCGCAGATTCCAGCGCTGTTATTGTCTACCGCTTCGGCCATCGTCGTGACCCGCGTGCGGGGCAGTAATCAGGACGTCGGCAAGCAGGTTTCGGCGCAATTGTTCGACGATCCGAAAACGCTTTTGATCACGGCCGGCGTCATGGGATTGCTGGGTATTATTCCCGGCATGCCGAATATGGTCTTCATCCTGTTATCGTTGGCCCTGGTGGGCTCGGCGTATATGATCGACAGGCGCCGCAAGCAGGAAGAAAGCTTGGTTCTGGAACAGGCCGCCGCAGTGCCGCAACAACACGCCAAGACCGAAATCAAGGAGCTGGGCTGGGACGATGTCATGCCGGTCGACATGATCGGTCTGGAAGTGGGTTACCGCTTAATTCCATTGGTCGACAAAAACCAAGGCGGACAGTTGATGACGCGGATCAAGGGGGTGCGTAAGAAATTGTCCCAGGAGCTGGGCTTTTTGATCCCGTCGGTGCATATTCGCGATAACTTGGATTTGGCGCCGGGCGAATATCGGATTTCCTTGCTCGGGGTCACGGCGGGGCAGGCCGAAATCATGCCGGATAAAGAAATGGCGATCAATCCCGGCCGCGTGTTCGGCTCGTTGCAGGGGACGCCATGCCGCGACCCGGCCTTCGGCTTGGAAGCGGTCTGGATAGAATCGTCCCAAAAGGATCATGCCCAAACCTTGGGCTATACCGTGGTCGATCCCGGCACCGTGGTGGCGACCCATCTAAGCCATATTCTGCAATCCAACGCCCATGAGCTGTTCGGCTACGAAGAAGCGCAGCAAATTCTCGATAACCTGGCCAAGCAGGCGCCGAAACTGGTTGAGGATTTGGTGCCGAAAACCCTGCCGCTGGGCGTGATCGTCAAAGTCTTGCAGAACTTATTGCAAGAGCATGTTTCGATTCGCGACATGCGCACGATCGCCGAAACTTTGGCGGAGTATGGACCTAAGAGTCAAGATCCGGACATCTTGACGTCGGCGGTCCGGGCTTCGTTGGGGCGATCAATTTTGCATGAAATCAATGGTATACAATCCGAAGTCCCGGTTATTACCCTCGACCCTGACCTGGAACGGATTTTGCAGCAATCATTGCAGACGGCGAGCGACGGCGGTGCCGGTCTGGAACCGGGATTAGCGGAGCAAATGCATCAATCGTTAGAAGAAAGCGCGCAAAAAATGGAAATGGAAGGCCTGACGCCGGTCGTTCTGGTTTCTTCCTTCGTGCGTCCCTGGTTGGCCCGTTTCGTTCGTCATTCCATTTCCGGATTGCATGTTTTGGCCTATAACGAGATTCCGGAAGACCGTCAGATAAAAGTGATTTCGACCGTTGGTCAGCGTGCATAAAGTCAATGAGGAAACGCGATGAAGATTAAACGTTTTTTTGCCCCCGATATCCGTAGCGCCATGCGAATGGTCAAGGAAGAGCTTGGGTCGGAAGCGGTCATTATGTCCAATCGTTCCGTCGATGGCGGCGTCGAAATCGTCGCCGCGCGCGATTTCGACGAGCAGGCGATACATAACAAGTTGAAAAAACAAGCGCCGGGTGAAGCGCAAGCGGCCCAGAAAAGCGCCGGATTGGCGAAGTTCGACGAGGCCGACAAACCCTTGCATATCATCAGCAGCACGCGCAAGCGGGGCGTGGACGGAACGATTCCGGAAAATCCGATTCGCCGCAATATGGAGCAATATCTGGGTTATGCGGAAAAGATTCAATTGGCGACTAATGACAGGCAGAAGCAAACAGCAAGCGACCCCGCCAAACCGCAGGCCTTACGCTCCTCAATCAAGCCGGCGCCACGGCAAGCCGCCGTCAAGCCGGTCGGCGCTCAATCCCTCGACTTTTCCGTCGAACAGTTAATGCAGGAAATGCGCAATGAAATGCGTAAAGAGATCAACGGCCTGAAGGCGGCGATGGACAGTAAATTGGCGCAATTGGACCGGCACAGAGAACCCGTTCAGCAATCGAATGCGACTCGCGTCGAATTATTGCGCCGTATGGCGGACATGGGGTTATGCAAAAATTTAGCAAGCAAGATCGCTAATCGCCTGGAAAGTCAGCAAGATGCCGAATTGGCTTTTACCAAGGCGCAGGAAATGTTGACGCAAATTCTGCCGATCGCCGCCGATGATTTGCTGGAATCCGGTGGTATCGCGGCATTGGTCGGTCCTACCGGTGTCGGTAAAACGACCACGATCGCCAAGATAGCCGCACAATTTATTCTCAGGCACGGTACCCGCGACGTCGCCTTGATCACCACCGATAATTATCGCATCGGCGCCCATGAACAACTGAATATCTATGGCCGGATTCTCGATGTGCCGGTGCGAGTCGCCAATGATGCCGAGGAATTGCGCAATCATATCCGCGATTTTAGTGATAAGCGCTTGATCTTGATCGATACGGCAGGTATGAGCCAGCGCGATATGAGGTTGGCCGAACAGATCAAAACACTGTGCCAGCACGATTTGGCCATCAAGACTTATCTGGTCATGTCGGCGGCGACCCAGTATCAGGCCATGCACGAAATCATCGAATCCTTCCGCCAATACGAGCCGCAAGCGGGGATTTTGACTAAATTGGACGAAGCCGTGGCGCAAGGAGCGGCATTATCGGCTATCATCGAACAGCAGTTACCGTTATCATTTTTGACCGATGGCCAGCAAGTGCCCGAGGATATCCGCTTGGCCGAGGCGGAAGCGTTGATTGGGCAATGTGTTGCTGGGATAGGGACGGAAAGCGACTATACTAATGAGTTAAACGACGAAGACTGGGTGGCGGCAGGCTATGCATAAACCACTCGATCAGGCAGCTGGAATTAGAAACATGAAAACAATCAAACCGGTACGGGTCATTGCCGTTACCAGTGGAAAAGGCGGTGTCGGAAAAACCAATTTGTCGGTCAACATGGGGGTGGCCTTGTCGCAAATGGGGCGCCGGGTCGCCTTGCTCGATGCCGACATGGGGCTCGCTAATGTCGATATCCTGCTGGGCATGTCTCCACAGTTCAATTTGTCCCATGTCTTAAAAGGCGAAAAAAACCTGCATGAGATCATGTTGACCGGGCCGGCGGGGCTCATGGTGATTCCCGCTTCTTCGGGTATTCAGCATATGTCCGAATTGTCCACCATCGAGCAGGCCGGTGTCATTCGCGCTTTCAGTGAGATCGATAAGGATTTGGATGTGCTGATCGTCGATACCGCAGCCGGAATTTCGGCCACGGTCGTTAATTTTGCCAGGGCTTGCCAGGAGATTATTGTCGTGGTCTGCGACGAGCCGACTTCGTTGACCGATGCTTACGCTTACATCAAATTACTGAATCGCGATTACGGCTTGAACAATTTCCATATCGTGACCAACATGGTGCAGTCATTGCAGCAGGGACAGAACTTATTCGGCAAGCTGACCAAGGTCACCGACCGTTATCTCGATGTGAATCTGCAATTCACCGGGGCGATTCCGGCAGACGATTATTTACGCAAATCGGTGCAGAAGCAATGCCCGGTGGTCGAGGCCTTTCCTCAAAGCAAGTCGGCGTTGGCGTTCAAGAATCTGGCGCGGAAAGTGGACTTGTGGCCGGTTAAAACGCGGGCCGGCGGCTATCTGGAATTTTTTGTCGAACGTATGATTCGCTATAGTTCGGAAGAGGATGTTGCATGAATGGAGCAGCAATGTATGCCTCGGTGCAGACCGGCGACATCAACGATCAGGTGTTGCGCCATGTGCCGTTAGTCAAGCGCATTGCTTATCATTTGCTGGGCCGGTTGCCCGATACGGTGTTACTGGACGATCTGATTCAGGCCGGTATGCTGGGTCTATTGGAGGCTATCAAGAATTACGACCCCTCGCAGGGAGCTAGTTTCGAAACATATGCCGGTATCCGCATCCGTGGCGCAATGCTTGATGAAGTCAGACGCTCCGATTGGACGCCCCGTTCCGTCCATAAAAAGGCGCGCATGGTGGCGGAAGCGATACGGGAAGTCGAAAGTAAATTGGGACACGATGCCCGGGAAAGTGATGTCGCCGAGCATTTGGGCATATCGGTGGAGGAATACAATCGCATCCTGCAGGATACGCAAGGATGTAAAACATTCAGCATGGAAGAGTTGGATCAAAGCGGCGACGCATTTCTGAAGGATGCCCAGTCAACGGATATACAACCGGCCGAGCAACTGCAGCGGGAAAAATTCCAGCAGGCCCTGGCCGAAGCGATCGGGCAGTTACCGGAAAGAGAGCGGTTGGTGGTGGCGCTCTATTATGATGAAGGGTTGAATTTACGTGAAATCGGGCATGTCATGGACGTCAGCGAATCACGGATCAGCCAAATCAGCAGCCAAGCCATGTTGAGATTAAGAGCGCGGCTGGCGGACTGGCTGGATGAAAAAGATAAACTGTCTTAACCACTCCTTTGTTGGAGAAAAATAAAGGGTAGACCGTCGCGTCGCGTCGCGACTTCCTTAGTCAGTTGTTCAAGAAATGACGGTTTATGACGATAATTTAAGAGAAATAGAAGAAAGCAGGTTGGAGATTATCCTTGGATAAAAATATGAAAATTCTCATTGTCGATGATTTTTCGACGATGAGGCGCATTGTCAAAAATCTATTACGGGATCTTGGCTTTACCAATACGGTCGAGGCCGACGACGGTAAAACGGCGTTACCCGTTTTATTGAAAGGCGGCATAGATTTTTTGATCACCGACTGGAATATGCCGGGGATGACGGGGATCGATTTACTTAAGGAGGTGCGGGGTAATCCCGAGCTAGCGGACTTGCCGGTACTGATGGTGACCGCGGAAGCTAAACGGGAACAAATTATCCTGGCGGCCCAGGCCGGCGTGAATGGCTATATCATCAAGCCGTTCACCGCCGCGACCCTGAAGGAAAAAATCGAAAAGATTTTCGAACGTATCGACGGCTAAGGTGGGAGTGGATTGATGACGCATGATACTCGCCTGGCCCTAGCGAAAGACCTGGTAAACGCCTTAGAGCAAGGTGACGAGGTGAAGGCGGACGGACTGCTTGACGAAATTGCCGGTTTACGGGAAACCCAATTATTCAAGGAAGTGGGCAAGTTGACTCGGCAATTGCATGATACCTTGTCAAGTTTTGCCGTCGATTCCAGAATCGCGGCGATGACCGAGAAGGATATCCCTGATGCCAAGGAACGCTTGCATTATGTCATTACGATGACAGAACAGGCCGCCAACCAGACCTTGAATGCCGTGGAAACCTTGCTGCCTGTTTCGGAACAGTTATCGACGCAGATTGCCGAACTTTCGGACAAATGGGGACGGTTTTTAGACCGGGAAATGCCTTATGAGGAATTCAGAACGATGAGCCGCGAGATTGCCTTGCATTTCAGCGAATCGAAAAATTCGCTGCAGTCCATGCAGGCCGGCCTCAACGACATTCTAATGGCGCAGAGTTTTCAGGACATTACCGGCCAGATCATCCGTCGAGTGATCGACTTAGTTCAGGAATTGGAAGCCAGCATGGTGGAAGTCATCCGTATTTCCGGCGGTAAAATCAAACCCGCGGCTGGAGTCTCCGGGGAACCCGAATTGCCGGGGCCGGCCGTGCCCGGCATCGATGATAAGGGGGGCGATGTTGCGAGCAGTCAGGACGATGTTGACGACCTGTTGTCCAGTTTGGGATTTTGAGGAAATGTCATGGCGATTGATCTGGATGACGAAATTCTCCAGGATTTCCTGGTCGAAGCGGGCGAAATTCTCGAACTGCTAAGCGAGCAGTTGGTCGAGCTGGAGCAGTCGCCGGAAGACTTCGAACTGTTGAATGCCATTTTCAGAGGCTTTCACACGATAAAAGGCGGCGCCGGGTTTTTGGCGATCAACCCGTTGGTCGATGTTTGCCACAGCGCCGAAGATGTCTTCAATGTGCTAAGGCAGGGAGAACGCAAGGTCAATGCCGAGTTGATGGATGTGATACTGCAGGTAGTCGACGTCGTCAACGAAATGTTCGGTCAGGTCAGGTCGGGCAATGACCCGACGCCGGCTGCCGACAGCTTGCTGCAACGTCTGCGGTCTTTTACCTCGGCTGAGGAAATGACGGAAGAGGCGGCCGAGTCCACTGACGATACCCCCGCCGAACCGTCCGTTGGCATCGCCGAGCCGGGTTCGGACATCGTCGAGCAGGAGTTCGAATCGATGCTGGTCGTGCCGGACGATGACGGCGTTGCTAAGTTTGGCGGGGCCAGTGACGAAATCACCGAAGACGAATTCGAGGAATTACTCGATGCTTTGCATGGCAAAGGCGGTTCCCCCACGCCGAAGCAACCGAATCAATCCGATCAGCAAGCAACCGGTTCCGCCGATGAGATCAGCGAGGAGGAGTTCGAACGGTTATTGGACGACTTGCATGGCAAGGGCAAATTCTCCAGCAAAAATTTAAGTGAGGCAGCAGTAAAAAAGGATAGCGAGGATACGCCTGCCACCGATTCCGGCGATATTACCGAGGAAGAGTTCGAGCAATTGCTCGATGAATTGCATGGCAAGGGCAAATTCAAAGGCGCTAATGTTCAACCGACTCCTAGTCAGGAAAGCGAGGAGCGAGAAAAAACCTTAACGGAAGCAACGGAACAAGGGCAAGCCGAGATAAAACCGCAAACCGAGGCGATGCCTGTGCAACCGAAAAAAACGGAGGTTGGCGGAAAAGAAGCGAAAAGAACGGCAAAAACGATGCCGCCGCAAGGCGATACGACCGTTCGGGTCGATACCCAGGTCTTAGACGAAATCATGAACATGGTCGGTGAATTGGTGCTGGTGCGTAACCGTTTCCAAACATTAAAAGCCAACGAAGAGGCTGGCGAACAATTTGCCAAGGCCGTATCCAACCTCGACGTGGTCACGGCCGACCTGCAACTGTCGGTGATGAAGACACGGATGCAACCGATCAAAAAGGTATTCGGCCGTTTTCCCCGGGTAGTCAGGGATCTTGCCAGAAGTCTCAACAAGGAAATTCGCTTGGAATTGGTCGGTGAAGAAACCGATCTGGATAAAAATCTGGTCGAAGCCCTGGCCGACCCATTGGTGCATTTAGTGCGTAATGCGGTGGACCACGGTATTGAAGCGCCGGAAGAGCGTGTGGCCAAAGGTAAGCCCAGGGAAGGCCTGGTCGTGTTGACGGCTTCTCAGGAAGGAGACCATATCCTGCTGTCCATCAAGGATGATGGCAAGGGCATGAATGCCGATACGTTACGGGCTAAAGTGATTGAAAAAGGCCTGATGGATGAAGAAAGTGCGGCCAGGCTGGATGATAAGGAGTGTTATAACCTGATTTTCTTGCCGGGTTTTTCCACCAAAAGCGAGATTTCCGATGTATCGGGGCGCGGCGTGGGCATGGATGTCGTCAAGACCCGGATCACGCAAATGAACGGCGTGGTAGAAATCGATTCCGAGGAAGGTGCCGGCAGCACGATTATCATCAAGGTTCCGTTGACCTTGGCCATCATGCCGACCTTGATGGTCAAGTTAGGCGGCCAGGCTTTTGCCTTGCCGCTGGCCAGCGTCGTTGAAATCTTGGATCTGGACCTGCGCAAAACCAATGTCGTCGATGGCCAGCTGGTCGTGGTGGTCAGGCAGAAAGCCCTGCCGTTGTTTTATTTGGGGGAGTGGTTGGTACAGGACCCCCATTATGTGATCGATAAACATGCCATGGCGCACGTCGTCGTGGTTAACGCGGGCGGTCGCCAAGTGGGCTTCGTCGTCGACCAATTGATCGGCCAGGAAGAGGTCGTCATCAAACCGTTGGGAGCCAAATTGCAAGGATTGGAAGGGTTGGCCGGGGGCACTATCACCGGCGACGGGAAAATTGCGTTGATATTGGACGTGCCGGGGCTGATGAAACGCTATGCGGGTTAGGGCGGTGGAAAGATCCATGGCAATGGCGTTGGAAGCCGCGGGACATTTGCCGGCTCGGTATCATGGTCATGCCCGTGACTTGTCGAACAGAGTGTCCGGCGATTAGGAAAGCGGCTGATGGCTATTCGGGTATTGATTGTCGATGATTCCAGATTCATCCGCAAGCGAATACAGGAGATTCTGGAAGAAGACCCGGTTTACCAAGTCGTCGGCGTGGCCGGTGACGGCCGCGAGGCGGTCAAAAAGGCGGCTGAACTGGAACCCGATGTGATCACGATGGATGTCGAAATGCCGGTCATGGACGGTATTACGGCGGTCAAACAGATCATGCGCGAGTGTCCGGCGCCGATTTTGATGTTTTCGATAGCCACGCGGATCGGTGCGCAGGCGACCCTGGATGCTTTGAATGCGGGAGCCATCGATTTCCTGCCGAAGCAGTTGGACGACATCGATGCCGACCGGGAAATGGCCAAGCGCTTGTTGCGCCGGAGAATTCGGATCGTGGCCCAGCAGGCGTCGAAAATCAGAAGGCAGGCCGCGACCGTCAATAATAAACCGATGCCAGCTTCTCCCAGCCGAAGTTTTGCGTCAAAACGGGATAAATTGCGACCCGATTTGCTTTTGATAGCGGCTTCCACCGGCGGACCGGTCGCCATGCAAAAAATATTGACGCATATCCCGGCGCATTGCTCCATGCCGATTCTGTTGTTGCAGCACATGCCGGAAAGTTTCACCAAGAGCTTTGCCGACCGTTTGAATGATTTGTGTCAGATTCGGGTCAAGCAGGCCGCAGACGGCGATCTGTTGCAACCGGGGCTGGCGTTGTTGGGGCCGGGGGGAATGCAAATGGAAGTGCATAGCCAATACGGTAAGCAAAGCGTCAGCTTACGCCGCAAGCAGGCGGGAGAAATTTACAGTCCGTGCGTGGACATTACCTTTGCTTCGGTGGCGCGGCAGAATGTCGGGAGAGTGATAGCCGTGGTGTTGACCGGCATGGGTTCGGATGGCAAGAAGGGGGCGGAGCAGTTAAAACGCGGAGGTGCGGAAATCTGGGCGCAGGACGAAGCCAGCAGCACCATTTACGGTATGCCGAGAGCGATAGTCGAGGCCGATTTGGCCGATCATGTGTATAGCCTCGAGGAAATCGCTTTCGAATTTAACAAATTAAGCTGATGGATATTCTTAGCATTATTGGAGTCATCATCGGGTTTGCCGCGATCATCGCCGGTAACTCGCTGGGAGGAGGTGAATTCGCTTTCCTGTTGAATGCCCACGCCCTGATTATCGTCATCGGCGGAACGTTGGGCGCGACATTATTGCATTTCCCCCCCAAGGTATTTTGGCAAAGTATCAAGATTTCACGCTGGGTGGTCGCGCCACTGCAAATTCCGCTCCGGGCGAAGATCAAAAAAATCGTCGAGTGGAGCGCGTTGGCGCGCAAGGAAGGGTTGCTCGGTTTGGAAGGCATCATCGAGCTGGAACAAGACGGTTTCGCTAAAAAAGGCTTGCAGCTATTGGTGGACGGCAATGAACCGGATGTGATCCGGGATTGTCTCGAAGTCGATATCTCGACCCGGGAGCATCTGGATTTGCAGGCGGCCAATGTCTATAGCGCCATGGGCGGTTATTCGCCGACGATCGGCATTATCGGTGCCGTTATCGGCTTGATTCACGTCATGCAGAATCTGGCCAATCCTGAATTATTGGGGGCCGGAATTGCCACCGCCTTTGTCGCCACCATCTACGGCGTTGGTCTGGCCAATTTATTGTTTTTGCCGGTTGCCAATAAATTAAAGGCCCAAGTCTTGTTGATTTCCAAGGCCGAAGAGATGATGATGGAGGGTATTACCGCGATCGCCGAAGGCGAGAACCCCCGGAATATCGAACTGAAATTGTCCGGCTTTTTATTGGATTGACGAGATGGCAAGACGAAGAAAACCGCTTCCCGAGGAACCGCAAAACCATGAACGCTGGCTGGTTTCCTATGCCGACTTTATCACGCTGTTGTTCGCTTTTTTTGTCGTCATGTATTCGATTTCTTCGGTAAATAGCAAAAAATACGAGAGCCTGTCCGAAGCGCTGGACGAAGCGTTTCGCCATGAAGAAAAAGCCTTGAAGGCGACGCAACCGATCAATGTGGGCAATCCGCCCACGGTCATGCAACCAATTGAGCTCGATAATCCGACCGCCGAGGAAGAATTGAAACGGCAGCGGTTGAGTGAGGAAATTTTGCAGGAAAGAAGACAACTGCTGCGGGTGTCGAACGATCTGGAGGCCGTGCTCGAGCCCTATATCGAAGAAGACTTGGTCGAAGTGAAACGGCACGACTTTTGGGTCGAGCTGGAAATGAACAGCGAATTGCTGTTTGCCAGCGGCGAGGCGGCACTGTCCCCCAAGGCGGTACCGGTGATACACAAAGTGGCCGATGTGATCAGGCGATTGCCTAATGTTGTCAATGTCGAAGGCCATACCGATAATGTCCCGATCGATACCGTCGAGTTTCCCTCCAATTGGGATTTGTCGGCGGCGCGGGCGACCAGTGTCGTCAGGGAGTTGGTTAACAGTCGCGTGCCCGCCACCCGCTTGTCGGCGGTGGGGTATGGAGAATTCCATCCGATTGCCGATAATAATACTGTCAGCGGACGATTCAAAAATCGCCGCGTCGTGTTGGTACTGATGTCGCAGGCTTTTGCCCGTTACGGCATGGATGATGACGAAAGGGCCAAAGTCCTTAATTTCGAGCGGGCATCCGAGGATAACGGCGCTACGGTTTCCGAGCCCTAAGGCAAGTTGATTATGAAAGTATGGTCGGTATCGAATCAGAAAGGCGGAGTCGGGAAGACCACGACCGTGGTCACCCTGGGCGGCCTGTTGTCGTCCTGGGGATTCAGGACGTTGCTGGTCGATCTCGATCCGCACGGTTCTTTGACCAGCTATTTCAAGATGAATCCCGACGAGACGCGCGCCAGTGTTTACAATCTATTCCATGACGCCAGTCTGAAGAAAAAAAATCTGAGTGCCGAACCTTATATCGTCGCGACGGAATTCGACGGTTTGTCGGTGTTGCCGGCCTCGACCGCCATTGCGACGTTGGACCGCCAGGTTGCGGCGATGGGCGGCATGGGCATGGTGGTCGCTTCTTCGTTAAAACAAGTCTCAGGAAATTATGACTATGTCTTGATCGACAGTCCGCCGATGTTGGGGGTGTTGATGATTAACGCGTTGGCGGCCTGCGATCACTTGATCATTCCGGTATTGGCCGAATTTCTGGCGTTGAAGGGCTTGGATCGCATGCTGCATACGATCGGCATGGTGTTCAAATCGCGCAAGACGAATCCGCATTATACGATCGTGCCGACGATGTTCGACAGGCGCACCAAAGCCGCGCGTGAAAGCCTGATTTCATTGCGTCTGAAATATCCGGATAATGTGTGGAAATCTTTCATTCCGGTCGACACCAAAATCCGCGAAGCCAGCCAGGCGGCAACGCCGGTGTCGTTGTTTGCCAAGGAATCCAGGGCCGCCCAGGCTTATACTGAATTGTTGGAACTTTTATTGCTGGATGAGCAGCGGCACGACAAAAAAGTGGCGATATCTTGATGAAACATGACAAACGCGGGCAACAGGTGGTCCATCAGGAACTGGCGCTGGATATCTACCTGCGAACCTTGCTTGAGGACATTCCGGAGTCGGAAACCGAATTCACGGCAAAGGGTGGGGACAAGGTCAGGCGCCTGCAAAAGGATGCTGCGAAGCCATTGGTCCAGAACGAGAAAATTCGGCCTTTATTCGAACGAGTGCCGCCTGTGGCGGAAATCGCGCCGCAATTGCCGGTTTGTGTTGCCGACGAGATTGAGGTAAAGCCGCAATATTTGTCGGTCATGCCGGAATGGGCGCAACAGGAATTTCAGGCTTTGTTCTTTAAGGTCGATCAGTTAATTTTGGCAACGCCGTTGACGGAGTTGTTGAGAACGATAAAGATCGAGCGGCAACCGACCAAGATACCGGGGCAACCTTCCTGGTTTATGGGCTTGTTGGATGAGCATGAAGGCCGCATCGGCGTGTTGGATACCGGGCAATTGCTTTATGGCAAAAGCCGGGGAGGTCAGCGCGATTTGGAAACGAATCCGTTTCAACGTATTTTGATTACCGGCGACGGGCGTTGGGGTTTGGCTTGTGACGAAATATTGTCGATCAGCCGCTTGCAGCCGGATAAAGTCAGATGGCGCACGTTGCGGGAAAAAAGGCCATGGCTGATCGGTACGGTGATCGAGGAACTAACGGCCGTTATCGATGTGCAACAACTGGTGCCGCATCGGAAAGCGAGACTTTAATCCAGCGTTGTTATTGGAGCTTGTAAATATTGATAAATAATGAATAAATTATTTTATGGCACTACAAACAAGAAAAGTGGTTTGGTTTTTAATGTATATTAATCAATGGCTTGAAGACTTATTGCACACCATTGACAAAGCTGGGTTAACATCAATAGTGGATCCGAAAAGATGAGTGAAGATAACAAACAAAACGATCCGGTCATGCAATGGGTGACTTTTTGTCTCGGCGACGAGAAGTACGGCATCAATGTCATGCAGGTTCAGGAAGTTCTGCGAATCACCGAAATAGCGCCGGTTCCTGGCGCGCCTTCCTATGTCTTGGGCATTATCAATTTGCGTGGCAATGTCGTCACCGTCATCGACACCCGTAATCGCTTCGGCTTGTCGTCTAAGGAACCGGACGATGCCTCCAGGATCGTGATTATCGAAACCGAAGACCATATTATCGGTATATTGGTAGATAGCGTGGCGGAAGTGGTCGAGATGCGGGCCTCGGAAATCGAAACGGCACCGAATGTCGGCAACGAAGAGAGTTCCAAGTATATCCAAGGCGTGACCAGCCGCGATGACGAATTGCTTATCCTGGTCGATTTAAACAAATTCCTCAACGACGAGGAAAAAGCGGAACTGGATTTATTTTAACCGCCGGCCTTGCCCTGATCGGAGATAGGTTACGGCAATCGTATCGTAAAGAGGTGATTATGGCCGAGATAACGCCACTGACGCCCAGCAGTCCGATTATTCGGCCGCGCCGTATCGAGAGCGATGACAAACGCCGCGGGGAAGAGCGGCCGCCTAAGAAAGAAAAGGACGAAATCGAGCGGGAAAACAATGGCGAGCCGGTACAACATATCGATGAAAGAGTGTAATGAGTGAAATCCTGTTGGCCGCGACGCTGGCCATGCTTATCGTTATGTTCGCTCTATTGTTCTGGTTGTTCGTCGAGCACAACAAATTGAAACGGGTTTGCCGGGAACTGGAGCAGGTCGTCGGCCGCAATAGCAAGGACATTGCCGGTATTTGTTCGGCCGCCGTATCGGTCGACAACCGGCTGCAAGGAAACGACGAACGGCTCAAGGACATCGCCACCAAACTGGCGCAAACGGAAAGGCAAGAACCGCAGGACAATCATTCATCCCATTCCTATCATTCCGCGATACAACGAATTCATCGCGGTGCCGGCCCGGAAGAGCTGGTTCGGGAATGCGGCTTGAGCCGCGACGAAGCGGTCTTGTTGATCAGTTTGTATGGGTTGAAAAAATGAGGACAAGAGGTTTTTGCTGTACGAATCTGAAAAAGAAGTGGACGTTGTTTTCCTGAATTAGAAATTTATCAAAAAAGTCTAACCCGGATATTTCATCAGTCCCTTGAAACCCTATCGAAACCCTCGTTTGTTTTAAAACATGCGATCGTAAGGAGAAATTGAGCGGTCAAAAAGGGAATTAAGCGTTGATTTCCGTTTTTCAGGCGCAACTTCCCCTTACCCCATTGTTTATCAGCGTGCCGGGCACAGCACTTTGTTTGTACTAATCAGGGCACAGGCGCTGACAAACGGATTTAAACAAGGATTGAAACGGATACTGACTGCTGAACAGCAGTCGAATACGACGGGTGTTACGAATGATGACGGCACCGATTTTAAACAATTTCAGGCGAATGGTGGCGCAAGTGGCTGTTGCTAGTTCGGTGTTGTTGAGGGCGATTCGGCGAATCGCCTGGATCAGGGTATAGGCCAAGGTGGATAACAGCAAACGAAACTGATTCGGCCACCACAGGCTGCAACTGGTGCGGTCGGCAAACAGATCCAATTGTTGCTCTTTAATCCGGTTTTCCATGTCGCCTCGCGCACAGTAAACGGTTTCATAGAGTGTTTGTACATCGCCGCCCAGATTGGTTACGACATAGCGGGGATTACTCCCTTGGCTCATGTGTTCGGCCTTAAGAATGACACGGCGTCGGCGTTTCCAGGTGCCGGCTTTATAGTGGAAATCGGTAAAGAGACGCTGTTTCTGCTGTTCGCTTTGGAACTGTTGCCGGGCTTGTTCAATCCAGGGTTGGCTTAAGCGCGTTAAGCGTTTATTTTTGGCCAACCCGACAATATAGTGAACGCGATGCCGCTCGCACCAACTCAGCATCTTATGGCGACAAAAACCGCCATCGCCGCGAAACGTGATGTCAACGTCCGGCCAAGCCTGACGCAAGCGCCGAACCAGCAAAGCCAGAATCGCCCAGCTGTGCTTGGCGCCATCAATATTGCTGGGACGTAGATAACTGACCAAGCAGTGATGGCCGCAAAAGACATACAACGGCAGGAAACAATAGTGCCGATAGTAGCCATGAAAAAAACGTCCGTCCTGTTCGCCATGAACCGGATCGTCGGTGGCGTCGAAATCCAGGATCAACGATTTCGGCGGTGTCTCATACGAAGCGATAAACTGTGCCAGCAACTCCTCATGAACTCGCCACATCAAGGCGCGATCCGCCTGCTGCTCAAACCGGCACAAGGTGGATCGGCTGCCCAATGTCTGATCCTTTTCCACCGCCGTCTGAAAGGCGATATCATTTCTGAGCGTGTCATGATCATTCAAATCCTCATACCCACACGCCAAGCCATAAACCCGTTGACGGAGCAGGTTGATCACAGAGTGTTGCACGCGGTCAGGGGCTCTGGCGTCAGGAATCTGCGCCGCTATCCGTTCGGTTAATCCTAATTGCTGGTCAATCGCTCTTAACAACAGCACACCGCCATCACTGGTGATCGCTCCACCACTGAATTGGGCGTCTATTTTACGGCGTTTTAAGGGAGGAAATTCTATCTGAGCTGGAGTACAATTTGTCATGGGCAAGTTGTTGGTTAAATTCAATATAAGTAACTGAATTTTATCAAATATCAACAAACTTGCCCGCCTCTATCATGAAATATTCGGGCTAAGGCGATGACGACCTCGACCTAAAAGCAGAAAAATTAACTTGCATGAGTTAAGCGCTTTTTTCTTTTGGCCACTAGCATAAGGTGAGGCAAATGATTAACGTAAACGATCCAAATACGGTACATGAGTGGATTAACCAGAAACAACGGCTCGAAACCCAGCTCTCATGGGAATTGTTAGAGATTTTTAACTCAAATACGGCAGGGTTGATCGATCATCTTCGCATCATGGCGAGGGAGGTTCTGGATGAATTAAGAGAGTTGAAAAGATCGTCTCCCATTGCCAGTGCCGCCGTTACCCAGGCTTGGCAGTCGCAAATCAATATCGTCCAACTCTGCAAAAAATATCCGGCTGGCTTCAATTCCATTCAGGTCGAGCAATTAGACGCTCAGGACTGTTCGGATCTGATCAGATTGTATGGAGAATTTATTGAAAAAGGCGGAGCGCTTGGGGCTCGCGGCGCAGCTGGTCCGCGAGGCGATTATTCCCTTCAAGACAGTATAAAATCCAGTTACCGAGGCGGATCAGATCGTTGGAACAAAAATCCTGCTGCCGGTTATGGTCGACAACGGACGAGTATCCAACCGGGCCTACAATCCACTTCAGATGTACATAGTTTTCTGATCTCCCAACAAGGCGGAGCCGCCCGCTTCAAATTGCTGGATAAGAGTACGGTAAATCGGGTGGATCAAGTTTTTGGCTTAGTACCCCTGGCTGACATTTCCGGCACGACGACTGATAGCATCTACTTTATGGAAAGATTTGCGATTCACACCGGCGGTGACCCCGTTTTTCAACTTCTACCATTGGCTACCATCGTTGCGGGAGGACACCATTCGCTATTGGAAGTGGCCTTATCGCTGACGATCAACAGAATTGTCGATTATCGAATCGGCTTCTACACTACTCTTTTCCCTGCCATGGGACGTTTGGGAGCAGGCAGAATTCGCAGTGTCTTAACCACCGCCCAAGAACATCATCATAACCGCCATATGCTCGTTTACTACGCGGATGGTGACAATCCGTCCGTGGCGGGAGTTCCCAGCGGCTGTTTCCTTTACGAAAGACAAGATCACTGGGCTTTCAGGGATTTCGCCAAGTGCGTCGAAATACTCGATAGTTTCCCTTTTATGCCGGCATGGCCCAACGAGGCTCAATTGAGGGATTTTTGTAGAGCAAGACGGCTACGAACACCTTGACAATAACTCATTTCTCACCCTTGTTTTCCTAAATTGAATATTCGGACATGGGGAAAGCGTTCTCAATATGTTAATCAAGCGACTATCCCTAGGTGCTTGCCGATAAAATCCCGCAATTGTCCGGCCAAGTCCTCGCCATCGATATCCTCGGCGATGGCGAATTTTTGCCGGTTCTTACCGTGGACTATCAACTTATAGTGTCTGATTTGTTTGACGCCCTGGCCGGTGCTGCCTGAGGATCTTATTTCTATATGGTTTATGTGACGGCTGGCCAGGGAATGGGATTGAATGGGAATGAACAAAAGCCGGCGCAGGGCGGTGATATTGCCGTTGCTTAGGCTTACGCGGAGATTGTTGAAGGGTAGGTAGATCGCCGCGATGGTCGCGACCAGGCCGACCAGTGCGAACGGGATGGAGAAGATCAGCATGAAAATACTCATCATGCCGTCTCCGGCAAAATTCTGATTGATCATAAAGGCCGCGAAATCGAAACCGCAGGCAAAAATCAGTGCGAACATCGTCAGCAGTTTGTTTCTGAACATCGGATAATAAAACAGATGTTTTCCGCCCTCATTTTTATAAATTAACGCTCTGGCCAGCGACGTGCTGGAGAAGTCGCCGCGTTTGATGGCGGCCAATGAGGCGAGCGCCTTTTCTTTTCTATTTTTCTTGGCCTGGGCGCTGTTGTCATGGCGAATAAACCGGGCATGCGCATTGGTCTGGAAAACCGGAATATTGTATTGCCGGTTTAACGGGATACCATCGATCTCGGCGGACAGGCTAAGCCGCCAAAAATAGTAGTCGCCACGCTGTTCGACATCCGCTTCCGGTAATCCTTCCGGGACATCGAAACGAAATTCCAGGCGCACGCCCCGTCCGCCGGCTTCGGCTTCGGCGAACCCTTCTTCGGCCCATTTGACGCTTTCCCGGCGACTACGGTTATCGCCCGACCCGGAAACATAAGTGTTCACGCATTCCAGGGTGACTCTGTAGGGAATACGGAAGTCTGAGACTTTAGGCAATAACAGGCTACCGCCGACATGGCCGCCGATCGAACCGGGAAAAGGGTCCAGCTGTAATTCGATGATACCGAAGCGGCGCCATTCTCGCGTCATCTTCCAGGCCTTGCTTAATAAAAACAGACCAACCAATGGGAACAACAGGCCGAGCAAGGCGGCATAGTTATTCTTGTTCAATTCGTCTTCCAACACGAACAGAATCGGCATGCTGATCGCGCTCCAGAAGATGGCGAATCCCCACATGAAATACAGGCTGGTTTTGGCATTGGAAAGGATTCGGTTGCTCCGCCATTCTTTTTTGTCCAGCCAGGGAGTGGCTGACGGAGAACGGCGAGGCCCGGAAGATGCTGGATTTGTTGATTGTTGGTATTGTTCGGCTTGGTGCCGGACAAAGTCGAGAAAACTAACGTTGTTCGAAGTGTCCGCCTGCTGCCGCCATTGCCGCCTAAGTTCGAGCAGTGAGGGTTTATTTCGTCTACTGCGTACGGTCGGGGTGGGGCGAAGGCTGGCATAAGCAATGCCCAGGCCGATCAAAACAAAAATCGAACAAAAACCGGCCATCAGCGCGAACAAACCCCAGCGCATGTCCCGGTCTATGACGGCTTGGGCCGGGTCAGCGGGGTCATACCAGATCGGTACCGCCTGGCCGTTTTCTTTCAACCATTGCAGGTGTCGAGTCAGATCTTGGTGGTAGGAACCGATATTGTCCTCGCTGGTAGCCACATAAACGCGGTCGTTTTGGTATTCGATGCCGGCAATGCTATAGCGATAATTTGCCTCCGTCTTGAATTCGGAGCCGGCAACATGGAGTAATGTCGCGTTCGCCGGTTGCCAATGGCGCATGGCATGCCAGTAGCGGTAGGTCGGAATTGCCGTTTCCAATGCAATCATGATTCCGCCGCCGGCGAAGGCGCAGCCCAAGAGCAGGCCGAACAGCATGCCTATTATTTTCATCGAGTTGCCATCGATTGACAGTAAAGAGCCATGAAACGCAATTTAGCCTCTTTACATTGACGCATAGGCCGCGCAAGCTTGATAAAGCGCTTGTAACACCTGTTTATCGTGGCTGAAACGACAATTTGTTTCCTGCTTGTGTTCGAAATATTTGCCGCTCTGTTGCTGGCCTAGCGGATCGGTCGCCAACCAGACCGGCGTTTCGGCGCCCTGGTCGGGGGATTCGTGGCCGCCGAAGCCTAGATTGTTGCTCAAGGTGGAATTGACGTCGCCGGGGTGACAGGCATTGACGGCGATCCGGTAGGGACCGAGTTTTTCGGCGAAAGCCTTACTCAGCATGCGGTCGGCCTGTTTCGATTGGCGGTAGGCTAGGTCGTTATCGTAACGCCGGCGTTTGAATTCCAGGTCGTCCAGATCGAGCCCGCCGGCCCAGTAGCTGGCGACATTGACGATGCGGGCGGGCGCAGAGGCCCGCAATACCTCGCGGAATTCCTCGATCAAGTGGAAATAGCCCAGTACATTGGTGGCGAACTGCAGCTCGATGCCTTCGGGCGTTTCCTGCCGGGTGCGCGGCGTGCAGGCGGCGTTGTTTATCAGGGTATGTAATGGACCGGTCCAGCGCGCCGCCAATGCGCGAATCTCCGCCAGTCTGCTCAGGTCGGCGAGCTCGTAGCGTACGTTGGGGTTGTTCGTTGCCGAGACGATTTCATCGACGGCACATTGGCCCTTATCGGGGTTGCGGCAGACCAGGACGACGTCGGAATTCGGTGTCGCGGCCAGTCGCCGGGCGATGGCCTTGCCGATCGCCCCGGTCGCGCCGGAGACGAGAAAAACAGTGCGGCCGTTGGAGTGGGATGACGATGCGAGTTGAGACTGGGCCATGGCTATGGGAAATCGAATCACTTTTCAAAAGCATAGCATGAACTTAAGAGGCGGCAAGTAATGTTGCCGCCGATATAATGTCGATGCAGGATCAGAGATCGATATCGATACCGACCGGGCAATGGTCCGAACCCATGATATCGGGCGAAATAAAGGCGTCGGTAATTCTCTCGAGCAGCGCGGCGCTGGTCAGTACATAGTCGATCCGCCAACCGATGTTCTTGGCTCGGGCATTGGCGCGAAAGCTCCACCAGCTATAGGCGACGGTGTCGGGATGGAAATGGCGGTAGGTATCGACAAAGCCGGCTTCGAGAAAGCGGCCGAAGCCGTCGATCTCGGCCTGGGTGTAACCGGCCGTTTTATTGTAATTCGGCTTGGGCCGGGCGATATCGATTTCCTGATGGGCGACATTGAAATCGCCGCAGACGATCAACGGTTTTTGTTGTTCCAATTGTTTCAGATAGGCGAGAAATTCCACATCCCAGATTTGCCGGTAATCGAGCCGTACCAGTCCCTGCCCGGAATTGGGAATATAGACGTCGACCAGGATGAAATTTTCGAATTCGGCGGCGATGACGCGGCCTTCCCGGTCGTGTTCGTCGATGCCGATATCGTTGAGGATGTTCAGCGGCTGTTGCCGGGTCAGCAGCGCGACGCCGGAATAGCCCTTGCGCTCGGCGCTGTTGGAAAAAACATGATAGCCGTCGATATTTTCCAGCGCGGTGGCGACTTGCTCGGGCTGTGCCTTGGTTTCCTGTAGCAAAACGCAGTCGGCATCGAGGCCGGCTAAGGTTTCGGCGAAGCCTTTTTTTTGTACCGCGCGGATGCCGTTGACGTTCCACGAAATGATTTTCATCGTAAGTTCTTTCGCTTAGTGTTCAGTTGCTGCTGCCCGGCAAAGGCGGAGTTATGCCGGGCTAGTTCGTTAAGCCCAGAGTTAGGCCGAAATTTGCGCCGCTTCCTTGGCGCGGCGGGTGATTTCGTCCCAGTTCTCGGCGTCGACCAGATCGGCCGGAGCCATCCACGAACCGCCGACGCAAGCGACGTTTTTCAAGGCCAGATAATCGGCCGCGTTTTTCGGGCTGACGCCGCCGGTCGGACAGAAAGTCACTTGCGGCAACGGGCCGCCGATCGATTTCAGCATCGGTACGCCGCCAGCTGCTTCGGCCGGGAAGAATTTCATTTCGGTGATGCCTTTTTCCATCAGGCGCATCACTTCGCTGGGGCTGATGACGCCGGGCAGAATGGGTACGCCCGAGGCGATGGCCGCATCGATCAGGTTTTCGGTCACGCCGGGGCTGACCAGAAACTCCGATCCGGCAGCAATCGCTTGTTGCAGCGTTTCGGTGTTGATCACGGTGCCGGCACCGACGATCGCGCCCGGCACTTCGGCCTTGATTTGCTTGATCGCGTCCAGCGCCACCGGCGTGCGCAGGGTGATTTCCAATACTTTCAAGCCGCCTTCGACCAGGGCGTGAGCCAGGGGCACGGCGTGTTCGAGGCGGTTGATGACCATTACCGGAATCACCGGCGAGGTATGCATGATGTCTTTGATGGCTGTCATAGAGGGTTGTCGTTTGATATTGTGTAGGTTGGGTTAGGCGCTAGCCGTAACCCAACGTATTTGCTGGTAAAATTTCTTAATCTACCGGAAACAGATTCGAAGCGCCGGTTTCCGCAGTCGATGCGCCTAAACGGAAATTGCCGAACATTTCCCGTCCCATGCCGTAATGGTGGTTGGTGGTTTGTTTCGGCCGCGGTTCGCGGGCGTCGAATTCGGTTTCGTCGACCAAGGCATTGACGTCGCCGGTTTGCAGATTCAGCGAAATGATATCGCCTTCTTGGACTTTTGCCAGCGGCCCGCCCATTTCGCATTCCGGGCATAAATGGATCACCGAAGGCACCTTGCCGGAAGCGCCGGACATGCGGCCGTCGGTAACCAACGCGACATTAAAGCCCTTGTCCTGCAACACGCCAAGTGGCGGCGTCAGTTTATGCAATTCCGGCATGCCGTTGGCTCTCGGGCCCTGGAAGCGGATCACCGCGACGAAGTCTTTTTCCAGTTCGCCGCGCTTGAAGGCGGCCAGGAAGTCTTCCTGGTCGTCGAACACCACCGCCGGTGCCTCGACGATTTGATGGTCCGGCGAAACGGCGGACAATTTGGAAACACCGCGGCCCAGGTTGCCTTGCATCACATGCAGGCCGCCGGTGGCGTTGAACGGTTTTTCAACCGTGCTCAGCACTTCGGTATCCAAGGAGGCGGAAGGGCAAGGTTTCCACACCAGTTTGCCGTCTTCCAGCTTAGGTTCCCGGGTATAGCTGTTCATGCCTTTTTCGTCGGCGACGGTCAGGATGTCCGCATGCAGCAGGCCATGTTTCAGCAGTTCGGCGATCAAGACGCCCATGCCGCCGGCGGCATGGAAATGGTTCACGTCGGCAGGACCGTTCGGATAGATTTTGGTCAATTGCGGGATGACTTTGGACAGGTTGTCGAAGTCGTCCCAGTTCAACGTGATGCCGGCAGCGCGTGCGATCGCGATCAAATGCATCGTGTGGTTGGTTGAACCGCCGGTCGCGAGCAGGCCGATTACGGCGTTGATGATCGCCTTTTCATCGACCATGTGGGCGATCGGGCGGTAATCGTCACCCAGTGCGGTGAATTTAATGACCTGGCGAGCCGCCTGTTTGGTCAGTTCGTCGCGCAGCGGCGTATAAGGATTGACGAATGAACTGCCGGGCAGATGCAGGCCCATGATTTCCATCATCATCTGGTTACTGTTGGCGGTGCCGTAGAAGGTGCAGGTGCCGGGCGAATGATAGGAGGCCGATTCGGCTTCCAACAATTCCTTGCGGCCGATTTTGCCGACGGCGTAGGCCTGGCGGGCGCGCGCTTTTTCCTTGTTGGTCAGGCCGCTGGGCATCGGGCCGGCCGGCACGAACACCGCCGGTAAATGGCCGAAGCTGAGAGCGCCGATCAACAGGCCGGGTACGATCTTGTCGCAAACACCGAGATACAGGGCCGCGTCGAACATATTGTGGCTCATCCCGATAGCCGTCGCCATCGCGATCAGGTCTCGGCTGAACAGCGACAATTCCATGCCGGGCTGGCCCTGGGTGATGCCGTCGCACATCGCGGGCACGCCGCCGGCGACTTGGGCGACGCCACCCACTTCATGGACGGCTTCTTTGATCAACTTGGGAAAATCCTTATAAGGTTCGTGCGCCGACAGCATGTCGTTATAAGCGGTGATAATGGCGACATTGGCTTGCTGGTTGCCGGTCAGGGCGGCTTTATCCGCTGCGCTACAAGCGGCGAAGCCATGGGCTAGGTTACCGCAAGGCAATGTGGATCGATTAGGGCCTTCCTTGGACTGTTTGTCGATGTGTTTCAGGTAAGCCGAACGTGATTCATGACTGCGTTCGATGACCTCTTGTGTCACTTTTTCTATCGTGGGGTGCATAATGCATTCCTCTTGGTATTTGTGATCGAGTCGAAGCGCCCCCTCCTGAGCCGGAGATAGTGGGCGCTTATAATGATTGATTAAGGCGCCCAGTAAAGTTCGACCGGCACTTTATTCTGGCGCAGGATCGCGCGTACCGGCATGTCTTCGACAGCGCCGTCGGCCTGGGCTTGTTTAAACACGGCCAGTTTTTCCACGCCGGTCAGTAGGATGATCAATCGTTTTGAATGGAGCAGACCGTTCAACGTCAGGGTCAGGCGTTCGGTATTGGGGCCGGTCACCTCGCTTTGTTGCGCGGTGATGGGCGCAGTCAGTTGAGTATTGTCCTCCGCCAAGGCTTCGCTTAAGCCTTGGGCATGGGGGAATAGAGACGCGGTGTGGCCGTCGTTGCCCATGCCCAGTATCGCTACGGTAAACGGTTTGGGAATGGCCCGATAATGTTGCTCGCTTTCGGCGCAGCCTTCCAAGGCGGTTTCGGCGGCGGTTTTCATGCCGGTAAAAGTGGCTTCAGCGGCGTTATTGATCAACAACGTGCGCTCGATCAGCGCTTCGTTGCTGGCGTCGTGATCCTTGTCGACCCAGCGTTCATCGACCAAAGCAACATGGATTTTCGACCAGTCCAGATCGCTTTCCGACAAGGTCTGGTATAGCGGTGCCGGCGTGCCGCCGCCGGAAACCATGAAACTGGCTTCGCCCTTGTCGGTCAGGGCCTTGTCCAGATGTCTTTGGCAGGCCAGGGCCAATGCGCTGAATAAGCTGTCGCGGTCTTCGAATAGAAATTGTTTAATCATGATAATGTCCTATTGTTTTGTTAGCCTTCCCAAGCGCGGCCATCGCGAGCCAGCAGTGAATCGGAAGCGATCGGCCCCCAGGTGCCCGCCGGATAAGGTCGCGCTTCTTCGTTGGTTTTGGCCCAGGCTTTTTGGATCGAATCGATCCAGGTCCAGGCCTGCTCGATTTCCTCGCGGCTCAGGAACAGGGTCGGGTTGCCGCGCAGGGCTTCCAGGATCAGTTTTTCGTAACCGCCGAACAATTTGTTTTTCTTGAAGGCCTCGGAGAAACTCAAATCCAGCTTGGTTTTCTGCAGCTTGATGTCGCCATCGATGCCCGGAACCTTGTTCAACATTTCGATTTCCACACCTTCGTTGGGCTGAAGATGGATGATCAGTTTGTTCGGCGGCAGATGTCGGAAGCTGTCCTTGAAGATGTTGTGCGGCAGTTGTTTGAAATAGACGACGATTTCGGTGCGCTTGTAATTCATGCGCTTGCCGGTACGCAGATAAAACGGCACGCCGGCCCAGCGCCAATTGTCGATATCGACCCGCACCGCGACGAAGGTTTCCGTCGTGCTGTCGGTGTTGGCGCCTTCCTCTTCCAGATAACCCGGCACCGGCGTGGCTTTTTGGAAGCCTTTGGTATATTGGCCGCGCACGGTTTTTTCCTCGACGTTGTTCTCGGTGATCGGCCGCAGCGCCTGTAGCACCTTGATCTTTTCGTTGTGGATGCTGTGCGCCTCCAGATCGACCGGCGGTTCCATGGCGACGAAGGTCAGGATTTGCAGTAAGTGGTTTTGCAGCATGTCGCGTAGTTGGCCGGTGTGGTCGAAGTATTCCCAGCGGCCTTCAATGCCGACTTCTTCCGCAACGGTGATCTGGATATGATCGATCGTATTATGATCCCAGTTGGTGGTGAAGAAGGAATTGGCGAAACGCAATGCCAAGAGATTGAGGACGGTTTCCTTGCCCAGGTAATGGTCGATACGGAATACTTGGTCTTCGTTGAACACTTCGGCGACGACGTCGTTGATCTCGCGCGATGAAACCAAGTCGTGGCCAATCGGCTTTTCCATGACGATGCGCGATTGGTCATTCAGTACGCCGGCTTGATCTAAGCCCTGGCAAATGCTTTTGAACAAGACCGGCGAAACGGCAAAGTAATTGACCAGGACATTGGTTTCCGGATGCAGAACATCGTGCAATTGCTGATATTCTTCCATTTGGGTCAGGTCGATTTTCAGATAGGACAAGCGTGCTGAAAAGCGTTGCCAAATGTCTTCGTCGATGTCGTCGTTGAGGAATGAGTGCAGATTTTTATGCGCGATATCGACGAATTCCGCGTTATCTTTTCGATGTCTGTCGACGGCAATGATGCGGGTTCCGGCTTCCATTAAACCGGCCTTTTCCAATCGGTAAAGGGAGATGAGCAGTTTGCGGGTGGAGAGGTCACCCAGGCCGCCGTATATGACCAAGTCGCAAGGTTTAAATGTTTTGTTTTTCGGCATTAGTGTTTCGTTTGAGAAAGAAGGATTTAGACGCATCTTAACGATGCTATAGCAGGAAAAAAATACCGTGTTCGCACTCGGAACGGACAGTATAAAAGAGAGTGCCCACAGTCCTGCATGGAAAAAAATTCCACTATTATAGTGGGCGTTGTATAAGCGAACAAGTTTCTAGCCGGAGGGCTGTTGCAGGAATGCTTGAAGTTCCTGTTTGGTCGCTAACCCCTCGCGCGCGCCGGTGCGGGTGCAGCAAATGGCTCCGGCGGCGCTGGCATAACGCAAGGTGTCCTGCCAATTCAGTTTGGCCGCGACGGCTGCCGCGAAGGCGCCGTGGAAGGCGTCGCCGGCGCCGGTGCTGTCAATGGCGTCGATCGGGAAGGCCGCAAGGCTGCCGTGTTCCTGGCCGGTTTGCCAGATTAATCCTCGTTGACCCAGCGTGATGACGACGGTCGGTGCTTTTTCCGCGAGTTTGGACAGAGCGCTTTCTTCATTACCGGCGAACTGAACGGCAAATTTTTCCGAACAAACCAGATAATCCACTTTATTCATTAACGCCAAGGTGCCTTGATGGACCGAGCCGGCATCGAGAACGGTAGGAATATTGATGTTTCGGCAATAATCTGCCAAAGGTAGCGATAATTCGGGTTCGTGGCCGTCAAACAGCACGGTTTTGACATCGATACCGGAAAAATCGAGTGCGTTTGCTGGCAAAGGACGGGTGTCTCCTTTGTAATTGATTAGTGCTCTTTTGCCGTCCGGTTTGACGATAATCGCAGATATCGGTGTGGGATTAGCGCCGCGGATTAAGTAAGTATCGGCCACGCCGTTTTCTATAAATTCCTGCCGGTGTTTGTCCCCATACAGGTCGTTCCCCAAATAACCGGCAAAGGCGGAATGAAAGCCTAGCCTTGCCACGATGACGGCGGCATTGGCGGCCGGCCCGCCGCCTACGCCGTGGCAGCTTTGTGCGAAAAGTTTTTCGTCCTCATCGGGGTGATGGTCAACCGAAAAAATCAGGTCGTAACAGGCATGGCCGACACACAGGACATCGAGAAGGTTTTGCTGAGTGGTCATTCGCTTTGTGTTTCTGCGGCTAAAAAAACGAGATTAGCATTTTTACTATGAAATGCGAAAAGAATGGCAGAAACGGTTCCCGGTTCTTGAGTGTCGGAGATTCGGTTCGGTTGCTTGGGTGGACAGACCGGTAATGCCGAGGTATGCTCGAATTTTTTATGGACTAAAGGAAAAGACGATGCAAATTACTCCTCAGTTATTACCGGAGATGATCGAGGCGATCGATCAAGCGATCAGCGCCAATGCCGAGGAAGTAACGGCCCTGGATCAGGAAATCGGCGACGGTGATCATGTCTATAATTTACAGCGCGGCATCGAAGCGTTGAAATCTCAGGAGCAAGACTTTGCGGCACTGGATTGGGTGGCGGCCTGGCAAAAAATCGGCATGACGATGATGTCTAAAATCGGTGGAGCGTCCGGTTCCTTATATGGTTCCTTGTTTGTGACGATGAGCAAGGCGGCCAAAGACCGGCAAATGGATTTGTCGGTTTTCGCCAATGCGTTTGCCGAAGGGGTCGAATCGATCAAAAAAAGAGGTCGTGCCGATGTCGGCGAGAAAACCATGCTGGATGTTTGGGTGCCAGTAGTTGAGTGCTTGCAGGACGCTGCGTCCGAAGGTTTGTCGGAGTCCGAATTGTTGGATAAAATCAATGAAGTGGCCGAGGCCGGCGTGGAGGCCACGCGAGACATGGTGGCCAAAAAAGGGCGGGCGTCTTTCCTGGGGGAGCGTACCATCGGCCATATCGATGCCGGCGCGAAAACCGCGCAGTTGATGATTGCCGCAGTCTGTTCTGTAGTGGGAAAGCAGTTGTAGGAGCGATACCCTCGTCGCCAACCCAGGAAGGTCGGGTTGCATCATGCAACCCAACAGGGCAATGCCGGGCGTTACCGCTTAACAGCCCCAGCGCAAAGAGGCGGTATTGACCGGCGCATCCCAAAGTTTCAGCATTTCTTCGTCCAGTAGCGTCAAGGTGATGGACGCGCCGGCCATGTCCAATGAGGTGGTATAGTTGCCGACCAGGGAACGACAAATGTTGATGCCGCGCTTCTCCCAATATTGCGCGGCCAAATCGTACAGTAAATGCAATTCCAGTAATGGAGTGCCGCCGAAGCCGTTGACATGCAGCAGCGCTTGTTGGCCTTGCTGCGGTTTTAGTTCGTCGTCGATTTGTTGGGCTATATGTTCGACGATTTCCGTGGCGGAGGCGAGTTTCATCGTTTCCCTCCCGCGTTCGCCGTGAATGCCGACGCCCATTTCCATCTCGTCGGCGGCCAGGTCGAAAGTCGGTTTGCCCAGTGCCGGCACCGTACAACTACTGAGCGCGACGCCCATCGATGCAGTCGCCTGATTGACCTTGTCGCCCAAGCTTTTGCAGGTTGCCAAATCAGCGCCGTTTTCGGCGGCGGCACCGACAATTTTCTCGACAATCAGGGTTCCGGCGACGCCGCGACGCCCGGTGCTGTGATCTTTTGGTAACGAAACATCGTCGTCGATCAGCACGCTGGCATTGTTGCATTCCAGCATTTCCCCAGCGATTTCGAAATTCATGACATCGCCGGCATAATTCTTGACGATAAATAAAACACCGCCGCCGTTTTCGACGGCTTGCGCGGCGGCCAGCATCTGGTCCGGTGTCGGCGAAGTAAAGATTTGCCCAGGGCAGGCCGCGTCCAACATGCCCTGGCCGACAAAGCCGGTATGCAGTGGTTCATGGCCGGAGCCTCCACCCGAAATCAAGACCACTTTACCGTTTCGGGTCGGCTCTTTGCGGCGGACGAAGGTAGGTTCGCTTTGCAGTTGAATGATGTCGGCATGGGCTTTAGCAAAGCCGAGGATGCTTTCGTCGAGCAAGCTGTCAACGGCATTGATGAATTTTTTCATTATCGCGACTCCGGGCAATGATTGACTTTATTTTAATGATTGACTTTATTTTAATGTTAGCCTGTGTGTAAGGCTTGTTCAATGTTTGAAAAATGACGAAGGGCGGCCTGGCGGAAACAAGCGAGCTAGGCGCTGTTATTCCTTCCGCAATTTTTTATTGTTGATATTGGCGCTTATCCTCATTGTTTCAACATTTCCGTCACTTCTCTGATGTCCTGCATCACCCAGGTCGGCTCATAATCGACAGTTGCGATGTCCTGCTGTGACGAGATGCCGCTCAAAACCATCAGGCTGCGCATGTCGGCGCGAACCGCGCCAAGGATGTCGGTATCCAAGCGGTCGCCTATGGCAATGGTCTCGGCTGCGGTAGTACCCAGGATAGCCATCGCTTGCTGGTACATGATCGGCTCCGGTTTGCCGATGACAGTGGGTTTTACCCCGGTAGCCGCTTCCAGCGCGGCCAGGGTTGCGCCGTTGCCGGGAGCGAAGCCGCGTTCGGTAGGCAGCGTGACGTCGCCATTGGTGCCGATAAAAAGGGCACCGGCACGTATGTTTAGCGCGGCAGTGGCTAATTTGTCCCACGACAGTTCTCTGTCCAATCCGCAGACTACGATGTCGGCGCCGGAATCTCTTTTATCGTTTCGGATGTCGTCGATGTCGGTTAACGTAAAACCTTGTTCTAGTAAGGGTAGTTTGGCGCCGCTTTCGCCGATGACGAAAACCCGGGTGCTGTCAGGGTCGTGTTGTTGCGCCAGATAATGGGCGGTTGCCATGCCAGAGGTCAAAATTTCGGAACGCTGGACCCTAACCTGCATTTGCTCGAGTTTATCGATATATTGTTCCAGAGTCAGGCTGGCATTGTTGGTCGCTAATATGAAGGGTAGCCGTAATGCGCGGATTGTACTAAAGAATTCGTTTAACCCAGGCAAGGGAGTGCTGCCCTGCCATAAAACGCCGTCCATATCAATAATCAATGCGTTGATGTTCGAAATTGGTGCCATAGTGTTGTTTATCCGTAATGAAGTATGGTACGGTTCACCGCTGACACCGGTTGCAGGCATCGAGATATTTTCATTTTATGAAATGTCGCCGGAAGGTAGGTGCCGATTGTCGAACCGTTGTGTTGACAGGTCTGTGTGTCACCAGAATGATCATCATTCTAACAAAAATTTAAACATGTAATCTGCCAGTAAATTGACAATCTCACTCTAACTGTTTTAGAGTTTAACGTTAGCTGGTAATTTTATGTTTAAACAATAACTGTAACAAACGGAGCATATAACATGGCAACACCATTAATTCAAATGGCTTTAGATTCACTGGATTTCGATGCAACAGTAGCGCTGGCTGAACAAGTCGCTCCTTACGTTGATATCTTCGAAATCGGTACGCCTTGCATCAAGTACAATGGCCTGAAGCTGGTTGAAGAATTAAGAGCAAGATTTCCGAATCAACTGATTCTGGTTGACCTGAAAACCATGGATGCCGGTGAGTACGAAGCGACTCCTTTCTACGCGGCGGGTGCAGATATCTGTACAGTACTGGGTGTTTCCGGTATGGCGACAATTGGTGGTGTGATCAAAGCAGCTAAAGCACACAACGCTGAAGTACAAATTGACTTGATCAACGTACCAAACAAAGCAGAGTGCGCAAGAGAAGCAGCAGCGCTGGGTGCGCAAATCGTTGGCGTACACACTGGTCTGGACGCGCAAGCAGCGGGTCAAACGCCTTTCGAAGATCTGGCTGAAATTTCTAACCTGGGTCTGGATGTGCGTGTTTCTGTTGCCGGCGGTATCAAGCCTTCTACCGTACAAAGCGTGGTAGAAGCAGGTGCTGACATCATTGTTGTTGGTGCGGCTATCTATGGCGCTCCATCACCTGCAGAAGCGGCTCGCGAAATTCGTGAGTTGGTTGACGCTGCAGCGGCATAATCATGCATAAGCAACTTGTCGTAGACAAGATCAGCGGTATTCTTGGGTCCACTAAGGATTCCTATGAGCAAAAGCTGACATATTTGCTGGACAGAGCCGGAAGAATTTTTATTTCCGGCGCTGGCCGTTCCAAGCTGGTGGGTAATTTTTTTGCCATGCGTTTGATGCATGGTGGTTACGACGTCAGCGTGGTTGGTGAAATCGTTACGCCGAGTATTAAAGTTGGCGATTTGTTGATCGTGATTTCCGGTTCGGGTGAAACCGAGCAGTTGATTTCGTTCACCAAAAAAGCAAAAGAAGTTGGTGCCGATATCATCTTGATTTCTGCGAAAGGCAATTCGACTATTGGTGATTTAGCGGATGAAGTGTTCCAAATCGGTAAGGATGACCTTTATCAAAAGGTTAAAGGCATGCCGATGGGAACCTTGTTTGAACTGTCTACGCTATTTTTTCTGGAAGCAACTGTCTCTCATATCATTCATGATAAAGGGATTGAAGAAGAAGTTATGCGTAGCAGGCACGCTAATCTGGAATAATAAAACGGAATGGCGGGTGGGACTGAGTTCCACCCGTTTTGCTTATACGTTTCAGCTATATCTTTATGGCTCTACTTCACAAAAGGAATTGTAAAATTCAAGATGTGCGGAATGGCATATTGGGAAAATGTCTAATGCCAGCAATTAAGTTTTATCAGGTTCGGCTTCATCGTTGACAATGTATGAATCACTAAGGAGCTGTACTTTTATGCATAAAAAAAATTTAAACAGAGGCGGACACAGGTGAAGAAGAATAGTTTGATAAAAGGTTTGTTGGGCTCGCTGACCACTTTTTCCTTCGATCATGATGCGACTTCTGGGTCAGAAGTAAAACAAGAGTCATCGAGTGGATTAACAGGTGTGGCTCGTTACCTGAATAAAATGCCGTCGGCTACAGGTGTCGACAGATATTTAAAAACGCATAAACATGATCCGGCTACCGGAGTAGCCAGATACATGGCTAAACAGATTCTTGCCGCCGGTAATAAACCTGCGAATACAGGTGTGTCGAAATACATTACCCGGCAAATGATTTCGGAAAAAGAAAAACCGGCGGTCAGCGGCGTGGCACGCTACCTGGTCAAGCAAAGTATCGTTAATCGAGATAAGCCGGTTGCAACGGGTGTGGCCAATTATCTCACCAGACTGGCAAAAGCCGAAAAAGCAAGTGCCCCCGTAACAGGTGTTGGTAAGTATTTATTTGAGCAGGAAAAATCAGCTAGAAAAGCGGCCGCTGCAGCAATAGTGGCCAGAAGTATTGAAGCCGAAGAGAAGGCGGCTCGATTGGCGGCAGAAGAAAAAGCGAAAATGCCAGAGGAAACAGTTGCCCAGGACGATTTCGATCCAGCCGCGACAGGCGTTGCTCAATACTTGGCAAAGCATAGTTCTGAAAATAGAAGGTCGGCGACCGGTGTATCCAAATACATGGCCAAGAAAATAAGTGTGTCGAGTTCCGCCCCTGCAAAAACAAGCGTGGACAAGTACCTGGCTAAACAAGCCGCTCTCGTGAAAGAGGCGCCTACCGGAGTGGCCCGTTATCTGACCAAGCAGATTCTAGTGGAAAGGCATGTCGATACCTCGACTGGCGTGGATAAATACATGGACAGAATAGAGCACGAAGCGGGTGCGAGACCTAAAATCAGTGGGGTCGCCAAATATCTTGCCAGGCAAGTGATTTTGGCGAAAAATACTCAAGTTACCGTTGAATCGGAACAGGCTGAAGAGGTTTCTGTAGGAGAAGAAATCCAGGAAGAAGCCGCTTCCGAGCAAAACGTAGTTGAATTGACAGGGGTGGCTAAATATTTGGCTGAAAAAGCCAATGTTAAAGTCATTGAAGTTGCTAAGCCACTGACTGGCGTCGAAAAATATTTGCAAAATAAAGCATAATTAGTCCTGGCTTACATAGGATTGGCGAGGAATCTTTGCTTCGGCGAAATTTTTAGTCAGGGCCTAACTATCTAAAAGATCAGCCTTCTTTTTAGAAGGCTTTTCTTTATCATTGGGGCAAGCAGGTTAAATTCGGGCAATTGCCACGTTTGTAATAAAAAAATCAGGCACTCATTGCACGTTAGATTTGCAAGAGGTCGAAGCTTGATTGCCGAGTGATTTGAAGGGGCTGATTGTTTTATTATCAGTAAATAGGGTTTCATTTTAGTCACTTGGCTAAATTTGTGGTCGATAGGATGAGTTGATAATGGCGGATTGTTTGATTTAGGCAACAAATGGCATTTGCTAGTTCAGCTCAACATCGGCGATTCGATAATATTTTCGATTTGCTGCTCCATCTTCATAAATTAACTGATGTGCGTCGTCTTAGCCGCTGTTTAATAATGTTTTATTTAATTGTCTTTCTCGTTTGGTTTGAATAAGAATGTCTATATAGATTGTGCGAGTGGGACTATGCGGCATAGAGGAGAGATGAAATGTATCGGTGCTGTTGTAAATTTGCTAATGATTTAATTGAGGTGTTGCTTGCTGACACTTGGCGATGATCAATAAGCTGGGCGAGAAATAACCGGTCTAAGTGTAAGGAGTTATCGTTTTGTGAGTCACCCCGGAAAATTGACATTTAACCTACTTCTGTTTTAAAGTTCCTTCCGCGAAATAAGTCTGAAACAAAAAACTATAACCAATAACTAACCCTAACGGAGCATATAACATGGCAAAACCATTAATTCAAATGGCCTTAGATTCATTAGATTTCGATGCAACAGTAGCGCTGGCTGAACAAGTCGCTCCTTACGTTGATATCTTCGAAATCGGTACGCCTTGCATCAAGTACAATGGTCTGAAACTGGTTGAAGAATTAAGAGCGAGATTTCCAAATCAACTGATTCTGGTTGATCTGAAAACTATGGACGCCGGTGAGTACGAAGCCACTCCTTTCTACGCGGCAGGTGCAGACATCTGTACAGTTCTGGGTGTGTCCGGTCTGGCGACAATCGGTGGCGTAGTAAAAGCTGCAAAAGCACACAATGCGGAAGTGCAAGTCGATTTGATCAATGTACCTGATAAAATCGAATGCGCGCGTGCGTCTGCCGAGTTGGGTGCGCAAATTGTTGGTGTACACACAGGTCTGGACGCGCAAGCAGCGGGCCAAACGCCTTTCGCCGACCTGAATGACATTGCCTCTTTAGGTCTGGATGTACGCGTATCTGTTGCCGGTGGCATCAAACAATCCACCGTACAAAGTGTTGTTGAAGCGGGCGCAAACATCATCGTAGTCGGCGCGGCCATCTACGGTGCACCTTCTCCAGCGGAAGCGGCTCGTGAAATTCGTGAACTGGTTGATGCAGCAGCGGTGTAAACGATGCATAAGCAATTAGTCGTAGATAAAATCAGCGGGATTCTGGGAGCAACGGACGACACATACGAAGATAAATTGACGCAAATGCTGGATTCAGCTTCGCGGATTTTTATTTCCGGGGCGGGTCGTTCCAAGCTGGTCGGTAACTTTTTCGCGATGCGTTTGATGCATGGCGGCTATGATGTCAGTGTCGTAGGCGAAATCGTTACACCAAGCATTAAAAAAGGTGATTTATTAATCATCATTTCTGGCTCTGGCGAGACAGAACAGTTGATTGCCTATACTAAAAAAGCGAAACAGATCGGTGCAAAGATCGTGTTGATTTCCGCTAAGAGTGACTCAAGCATTGGCGATTTAGCGGATACTGTTTTGCAAATTGGTAAAGCGGAACAATACGCAAAAGTGAAAGGCATGCCGATGGGTACCGTTTTCGAACTGTCTACCCTGTTTTTCCTGGAAGCGACCATTTCTCATATTATTCATGAGAAAGGCATCGAGGAAGAGGTTATGCGTAGCAGGCACGCTAACCTGGAATAATGCTGAAAACGGGCGGGAAACCGCCCGTTTCGTTTGCACAGAATCATCGATCGTAAGTTTTTACGATTTCTTAACAGAATTCATAGTTAACAAACAAAATTTAAGGAGAAGAATATGCCTTCGCGCCGAGAATTAGCGAACGCTATACGCGTTTTGAGCATGGATGCAGTTCAGAAAGCGAACTCAGGCCACCCGGGTGCGCCTATGGGGATGGCAGATATTGCCGAGGTATTGTGGAACGACCATTTGAAACACAATCCAACTAACCCTAATTGGGCCGACCGCGACCGTTTCATCTTGTCTAACGGTCACGGCTCCATGCTGATCTATTCCTTGTTGCATTTGACGGGCTACGACTTGCCAATGGATGAGTTGAAAACTTTCCGTCAATTGCATTCAAAATGTCCGGGGCACCCTGAATATGGATATGCGCCAGGCGTTGAAACCACTACCGGTCCCCTGGGTCAAGGTATAACTAACGCGGTTGGTTTCGCCATGGCTGAAAAACTGATGGCTGACCAATTTAACCGTCCGGGTCACGATATCGTCGACCATAAAACCTATGCATTCATGGGCGACGGTTGTTTGATGGAAGGTGTTTCCCATGAGGCTTGTTCTTTGGCGGGAACCTGGGGATTAGGTAATCTGATCGCCTTCTGGGACGACAACAATATTTCTATCGACGGTCACATCGATGGTTGGTATACAGACGATACCGTTAAACGTTTTGAGGCATACGGCTGGCACGTCCAATCTGTCGACGGTCACGATCCCGATGCGATCAATGCGGCTATCGAAGCGGCAAAACAAGAGACCGATCGTCCTTCTTTGATTTGTTGTAAAACTATCATCGGTTTCGGTTCTCCTAACAAAAGCGGTAGCCATGATTGTCACGGTGCTGCTTTGGGCGAAGAAGAAGTTGCACTGACTCGTAAAGAATTGGGTTGGGAGCACGCGCCTTTCGTAATTCCTGAAGATGTTTATGCCGGTTGGGATGCAAAAGCAAAAGGCGCGGAAGCTGAAGCGGCTTGGAATGAAAAATTCGCGGCTTATGAAGCAGCTCATCCTGAATTGGCGGCTGAATTCAAACGTCGCATGGCTGGCGAATTGCCGGCCAACTGGAAAGAAGCGACCGATGCATTGATCGCAGAAACCAACGCTAAGAAAGAAAAAGTTGCCACGCGCAAAGCATCGCAAAATGCAATCGCTGGTTTGGCGCCTGTATTACCTGAGTTCTTGGGCGGTTCGGCCGATTTGACCGGCTCTAACCTGACTAGCTGCGGCAGCTTCAAACACGTCAGCGGTAAAGAGCCCGGTAACTATATCTCTTACGGTGTGCGTGAATTCGGTATGTTCGGCATCATGAACGGCATGGCGCTGCACGGTGGCTTTATTCCATACGGCGGTACTTTCCACATGTTCTCCGACTATGCGAAAAGCGCCTTGCGCATGGCTGCGTTGATGAAAATACGGACCATCGCCGTGCTGACTCACGATTCTATCGGCCAAGGCGAAGACGGTCCTACTCACCAACCTATCGAAAATACCGCTGCAATGCGATATATTCCGAATATGGAAGTTTGGCGTCCTGCCGATTCTGTTGAAACAGCTGTTTCCTGGGTTATGGCAGTTGAACGTAAGACCGGCCCGACTAGCCTGGTATTGACTCGTCAAGGCGTACCTTTCCTGGAGCGCTCCGATGATCAAATCGCGGCGATCCGTAAAGGCGCTTATGTCATTTCCGACGTTGACGGTACTCCTGATGTCGTATTGATCGCGACCGGTTCCGAAGTAAGTCTGGCATTGGATGCTAAGGAAGCGTTGGCTGCGGAAGGCGTCAAAGCTCGCGTTGTTTCCATGCCGTCTACTCATGTCTTTGATCGTCAAGATCAGGCATACAAAGACAGTGTTCTGACTCCTGGAGTCAAACGCGTTGCGATTGAAGCGGGTGTCACCGATTACTGGCGCAAATATGTCGGCCTGGAAGGCGGCGTAGTCGGTATCGATACCTTCGGCGAGTCTGCTCCTGCTGGCGACCTGATGAAGCACTTCGGCTTTACCGTTGAGAATGTAGTTAAAAACGTAAAAGCGGTTCTTTAATTTAGTCTTTAATACCGTTTGAACGGAATTTTGCATTCCATTTAGCGAGGAGACCCCTTATACTAGATAAACTCTTTTGAGATATCGAGCGGGGTCTCTTCCGCTTCTTATGACGCATAGGTGAACATGGTGAAAAATAATAATTTCTTACAAGGTGTTTTAGCGGTGATGTTGCTAGCTAGCCCGTTAGCGGGTGCGGAGACACAATATCCAGCATCAGATTTCAAGCCCAAGGTTGTTTACAACGATCCAGAATATAAGCATGCCGAATCGGCGGCTCCTGCTGCAAGCGTGAAAAAGGCGGCGAAAGCCGATCCAAGATATCCTGCGGCGGATTTCCAACCTAAAGTCTTGTACAAAGACACCGGTTACAAACATAAAGCGGATGTGGTGGCGTCTGCCCCTAAATCGACCGCTTCGACAAGTGCGGCTAAATCGCAACCGGCTGCGGAATCTGCACAAGAGGGTTCGGATAATACAATGCTGATCGGCCTCATCGTTCTGGCCGCAGTTGGCTTCTATTTCCTGAAAGGGAAAAAAGGAACGCCTGCACAAACAACCGCTGCACGGCCTGCACGCCGTCCGGCTCCGGTTCAAGCTGGTGAGGAAGGCGGTTTGACAGGTGTGGCCAAATATTTGGCAGGAAAGGAAACCGCGGTAACAGGTGTTGCTAAATATCTGGAAGCTAAGGAACAGGAAGCGCCTGTAACAGGTGTTGCGAAGTATATGGCGAAGCAAGTGGTTGCGGCTAGACAAGCGGCTGCCGAGAGAGTGACGGGTGTTGAAAAATACCTGCGTAACAAAGGTTAATTAGCCTAATTATGCTGGAGTCTTAGGGAAAAGGCTCCTTCCTGATTGTTTCAGGCCGAAATTAAAAAATGGACGGAGCGGGTTTGTTTTTATATGACAGCTTCCTAAACGTCTCCGAAACGTGCGCAATGAATACTTATCATGGCAAGCGTTCTGGCTGATTAATAATTATGTTAGTGTGATTGCAAAGTCATTTCTGGGATATCAGCTGGAGTGAATGATCTTCCCACCAAATTAGTTCAATTCTCGAGCAAATAGAATTGCAACTATCGCCTCCCGCTCTAAACAGAATAAATAAACCGCTTTATAATTCTGATTATCAAGGCGTTTTACGAATTTTTCATTAAATCACAAAAGGTACCATTATTATGGCAAAAAATTTATTAGAACAACTGAGTGAAATGACTGTAGTTGTGGCAGATACAGGTGATCTGGAAGCCATTGAAACGTTTAAACCGCGTGATGCGACGACTAATCCTTCATTGATTACTGCGGCGGCACAAATGCCTCAATATCAAGGCATCGTCGATGACACCTTGAAAGGCGCTAGAGAAACCTTGGGTGCTGACGCATCCGCGGCGGATGTTGCGACGCTGGCTTTCGATCGCCTGGCGGTTTCTTTCGGTTTGAAAATCCTGGAAATCATTCCTGGCCGCGTTTCTACCGAAGTCGACGCCAGATTGTCTTACGATACCGAAGGTACCATTGCCAAAGGTCGCGAAATCATTGCCCAGTATGAAGCCAAAGGCATTTCCAAAGAACGTATTCTGATCAAAGTCGCTTCAACATGGGAAGGCATCAAGGCGGCCGAAGTTCTGGAAAAAGAAGGGATCCATTGTAACCTGACCCTGTTGTTCGGTATGCATCAAGCGATCGCTTGCGCCGAAGCGGGTATTACACTGATCTCTCCATTCGTTGGCCGTATTCTGGACTGGTACAAAAAAGACACCGGCCGCGACTCCTATCCTGCGAACGAAGATCCAGGCGTATTGTCTGTGACTGATGTTTATAACTACTACAAGAAATTCGGTTATAAAACTGAAGTTATGGGAGCGAGTTTCCGTAACATCGGCGAAATCACCGAATTGGCGGGATGCGACCTGCTGACGATTGCGCCTGCATTGTTGGCCGAACTGCAATCAACCGAAGGCGAGTTGCCACGTAAACTGTCTCCAGAAGCTGCCGCAGCGATGGATATCGAAAAAATCTCCATCGATAAAGATACTTTCGACAAAATGCATGCGGAAAACCGTATGGCGACCGACAAACTGTCGGAAGGTATCGATGGCTTTGCCAAAGCTCTGGAAACTCTGGAGAAATTGTTGGCTGACCGCCTGGCCGAGTTGGAAGCCTAATAACTTTTCGTTAGTAAGTCGCATCGGTAACGATTCGGCTTTTGAGCTTACAAATATTGTTTAGTCATGCACCGCTCTTGAATTTGATTTAAGAGCGGTGTTACTTTTTAAATCAGGACCTAATAAATGGCACAAAAAATTTTAGACATCGTTAAACCTGGTGTAGTCACCGGTGAAGACGTACAAAAAGTATTCGAATTCTGTAAAGAACACAAATGCGCACTGCCTGCGGTTAACTGTATCAGCACCGACACCATCAACTCCGTGTTGGAAGCGGCGGCTAAAGCCCAATCGCCGGTTATCATTCAGTTCTCCAACGGCGGAGCGGCGTTCTTTGCAGGTAAAGGTTTGCCTGTAGAAGGTCAGCGCAGTTCAATCTTAGGCGCTATTTCCGGCGCGAAGCACGTTCACAACATGGCCGAGCATTATGGCGTGCCGGTGATTCTGCACACCGACCATGCGGCGAAAAAATTGCTGCCTTGGATCGACGGTCTGTTGGATGCGGGCGAAAAACATTTTGCCGAAACCGGCAAGCCTTTGTTCAGTTCCCACATGTTGGACCTGTCCGAGGAAAGCCTGGAAGAAAACATCGCCACTTGCGCGAAGTATCTGGAACGCATGTCCAAAATGGACATGACGCTGGAAATCGAACTGGGTTGCACCGGTGGTGAGGAAGACGGTGTCGATAACACCGATATGGACCATTCCATGCTGTACACCCAACCGGAAGACGTTGCTTACGCTTATGAAGAACTGAGCAAAGTCAGCCATCGCTTCACGATTGCCGCTTCTTTCGGTAACGTACACGGTGTTTACAAACCCGGTAACGTCAAGCTGACTCCAACCATCTTGAGAGATTCTCAAGCCTACGTTTCGGAAAAATTCGGTCTGCCGGCGAATTCCTTGAATTTCGTTTTCCACGGCGGTTCGGGTTCATCTCCTGAAGAAATCGAGGAATCGATCGGTTACGGTGTGATCAAGATGAACATCGACACCGATACCCAATGGGCGACTTGGGAAGGCGTGATGAACTTCTACAAAGAAAATGAAGGCTATCTGCAAGGCCAGATCGGTAACCCTGAAGGTGATGATAAGCCAAATAAAAAATACTACGACCCACGTGTTTGGCAGCGCGCCGGACAGGTTGGCATGGTCACTCGCTTGCAGCAAACATTCAAGGACTTGAATGCCGTAAACATTTTGTAATCGCTATCAATTACAAAATAAAGGCCGATTCGCCCTAGGCGTATCGGCCTTTTTTGTTTCATGAAAAAATGGTTTCGGTTTGTTACGACATAATATGTAGGTAAGCGTCCACTGCTACCACGTGGCAAGTGAACCGAGAAGCTGATTTAATCCGGATAATTGAAAGGCAACAGTTCGTCAATGCGGGTGTTAGGCCAGGTGGGGAGTTTATCCAGGGAGTCTTTTAGCCAAGTCGCCGGATCAAGACCGTTGAGTTTGACCATGCCGAGCAAGGTTTGAATGTTCGCCGCGCGTTTTCAGAACGTTCCGAGCTTGTAAACAACCAGTCCTTTTTGCCCAAGGCGATCGAACGGATGCTGTTTTCGATAGGATTGTTGTCGATCGGTAGGTCGCCGGTTTCGGCGTAACGCGCCAATGTAGCCCAGCGTTTCAGGCTGTAATCGATGGCTTTAGCAGTGGTGCTGTTGGGGGCGGTACGCAGCCGAGTTTTCGGCCAGAACGGACTGGCTTTTCTCGTTGCACAGGCGCTTCCATCACGTCTCGCGCTTCGGTTTCGACGGCATATAAGACCGCAATGCGATTTAACGCCTCTTGCGCGATCGGACTCTGGTTGGCCTGGAACAGGTCAAAGAATTTCCGCCGCGCATGCGCCCAACAGGCCAGTTCGATGCATGGTTCAAGCAGACGTGACCGTTGAGAGTGCGCACGAGCGGTCGCAAACAGGGCTTTAGCCACTGTAGTTGTCGACTAATAGGTGACCTTGCCAGTTGTCTAAAAACTGCCTCGCATATGAGTCACCGGCTTGGTAGTCGAAGACTATGATCGGAGGCCCACGTTGTAGATTGTTGCTGCGATACGCCCACAAGTAGACTTTCTTGGTCTTGCCGCTGCCGGGATCGAGTTGCGGTATCGGAGTTACGGAAAAATGCTACTGCATTTTTCTGGGGTGGCAACTTTTCAACGCTGTTTTCCCCAGAATCCTGATAAGTTTTTGTACGCTGATTAACATGATTGCACTCCCATCTTCCTTGGCGGTCGTAGACAAGGAAGGCGGAAAGATAGAAAATGCAGAGCGGTTTTCTACCGGCAATATCTGGTTCAACCCTTACCTGTGTTTCGAGCGTGGTCGCTTTTTGCTATGCTTGTCGGCAATTGCTCCTGCTTATGAAAGCAATAATTCACGGATATTATTGTAAGTTGTTTCATCACCCTGTTTATATGTCACTTCAGTGAGCTCTCTATTCACCTCAATCCAGGTTACATCTGCATTTAAGTGGTGATTGAGTTTGAACTGGGACAGAATAATATCCCAATCACTTTCTTCTTCAAGTAAGGCGTCAAACTCCTCTTGATTACAGGTTTCGGTTATCTGGTTTCCGGCTTTTTCCAATGCCATGATTATCTTGTCCGATATTGGACTGGGCTCTAGCCCCAACAAAATGTTTTTTTCTTGTTCTTGGACATTAATCGGCATGTGGGGGAGCCAAATGCTCGCTGTCATGCCGGGTTCTCCATCAGAATTATTGCTGAGTAATAAACGGCCCTCATGCGCTTCGATAATTTGCTGAGAAATTGCCAATCCGAGACCGCCTTGGCCTTCTGGTTTGGTTGAATAGCCCGGTTCGAATGCATGTGATAATTGTTCTTCCGACATTCCTGAGCCATTGTCCTTAATTCGGATTAACACTCCGCCTCTATGGTGTTGCGAATCAATATTGATTTCGCCACCCTCAGCTGTTGCTCTTAGGCCGTTTTTAATCAGGTTTGTTATGACACGGCAAATTTGTCCGCCATCGACATATAACGTTATATCGAGTGAATTTGCTAAAACAATTTTAATGTTTTTGTCCTTTGCCTGTGTTAGATTGATTGTTATTGCTTCTTGGATAATTTCTCTTAAGTTAGTAGTGGTAATATAAGGCTGGCTAATTACCTGTCCACTTACTAATTGACTTAGCATTTCCCGGCCTCTACCGATAGTAGCTTTCAGGGATGAAATTCCTTGTTGAAATACAATATCGTTTTTATTGCTGGTATTTTCTAGCTGTAGCAGCAAGCCTTGCATGCCTAAAAAGAGATTGGAAAAGTCATGGGATATAACGCTTCCAGCATTTTGAATGTCACGAAGTTTATTTTCTATGTTTTGTTTTCGTTTGAGCTGTAATTGACGAGTTATATCTTTTATCATCACAGAATAACCAACAGGTTGTTTTTGTGCGTTATAGCGATATGTCGCAGCCAGTTCGTACCAACATTCATGATCATTCAAATCGTCAATTTTTACAGTCACATTGGAGGAAGATATTGCCATTTTATTTAATGACAATGCTTGTGGATTATGAATTTTTTGAAAAAAATTACTTCCTGCCACCGGGCCGCCGAAAATTTTTTCGGCGGCGGGATTAGCGTATTGGATTTTTCCGTTAAGATTGATTAACAGGGTCCCGATTGGATTTTTTCTCATCTGATATCGATTGATTCTTTGAGCTTCCTCCAGTTCGTAGTTGAGTTGGCGTAATTCAGAGATGATTTTATTGGCATTCATGACATCTGCGCGCATTTCGGTTAAATTACTTTCCGTTATGCGCCACAGGCTAACAATGTCTTTCAGATTGCGTTTGGGCATTAATAATTGGTGCGAATAAGCCCAATGTCCATAAAAAGATGAAACGATCATGCATGGAATCGTAAATACGATATATTCCGGTAATTCATGTACGAATCCTCCCCAACCTATGACAAAACCATATTCAAAAATATTTTTGCAAAAACTGAATACAATAGAAGCGACCGCAGGCGTCAATAAAAAACTGATATTCGTGTTTAATTTTCTGAATAAATCATAACTAACCATGGTCACGATACTTGCCGTTAATAGGCTTAGAACGGCAACCAAATGTGTATAACGGGAAAGATAAAAAACATAGGGAATAGGCACTTGGTGAGCCAAACCATCATGAAATTCGGCAAATAGACAACCTACCAACGCAGTCAACATCATGACACCCACATAGGCGCGAGCGACTCTAATTCCATCCATGGCATAACTGAATAATAAACCTAGTAACAGAGGAGGAACGAAGGCTAATAGTGCCGTGTCTATTTTCAAGGTTCCCCAATTGAGCCACCAACCCAATTGACGCATTTGCCAAAGCAACATGATCTGAATGCCTACGACCGCGAAAAGGGGAGCTAGAGTAAATCGTCCGCGTAAAGCATGAGAGGTAATTATCGTAATTATTGATGTCAAATAAAGCTCAATAAAATAAATGGTTTCCAGCGAAAAAGGCGTGTTGATTACCATTGTCTATTTAACGTATTTGAGGAATTTTAGGGCTAGAAAATGGCATTGAGAGATTGTATTGCAAACACTCAATTGTCGGCAGGTTTATATCCATTTCCTTATATACAAATGTAGTGATGCCCGCCGGGAAGCGGGTATCCAGAGCCAGGGAGGGGACGATCAAAACATCCCTGTCGCCTGGATTCCGGCAATCCCTGCCTAAATGACGGACTTATGTATAAAGGCATAGCTTATATCCGCTTCCGGATTAAGTAAAAGTCAATTAAATGCTTCTTTCGATCATACAAATAATCTCAAGCCTCGCGAATGTTTTCACAGCACTCTTCGACAGGTATGTGTCACGTATGAAATAATGAAAAATAACTCAACTTCGCTGAAAATTATAAATCAACTAGAAAAAGTCGTTATCAGCCAAGCGTCGATGACTTCCTCTTTTACGTTTGATAGAACGGATCTGTACCCGTATGGTATGAATACTTCTATTCAAATGGTCGGCAATTTGTTTATCCAGCATCCCTTGACGAAGTAACATGAATACTTCGCGTTCCTTTGGTGTCAGGATTTGGTTTTTTTCATAGGCTTCCGTTGCTTTGACATACTGCTGTCGATTATCCAGCCATATATAATCGAAATCGCCAGGTAGCTCATGAATTTGTTCGATGGCTAAGGGCAGCTGGTCCGGATCCAGTTGTTTGCTGATAAACGCATTAATCGCTGTCGTATCTAAAATATAAAGAATGACATCGGGGTCATTTATGCCGGATATCAACACCGCCTTGCCAGGGTTGACGATGTCTTCCGAGAGAAGATCCGTACCTTTGCAAGTTTGCATATTATAGTCAAGCAGCAACACATCATAATATTCTTTCAAATCAATGCGCGCTTTTTCTTTGTTAACCGCGATCGTGACATCATGGCCGGCATTTTCCAAGGCCGTGGCGATGCTTTGCAGAACCAAGGGGTGGTCGTCAACGATTAATATTTTCATGATTAGCCACAAGAAAATTATACTGTTCGTATCAAAACTCAATTCTTTATGAAATCTTCACCTAGCCTTTCCTCAGAGGAGAGTGGCGTTAAAGCCAAAAGTAGGTTGGGTTAGCAAAGCGTAACCCAACAAATCCAACGGTTAAGGGAGCTTCAGCCTGGTCAGACTTTTTCGGCAACCTCAAAAGGGAGAAGGTGTTGATATGCAAAATTTTGAAGCATGATAATAATTATTATATATGCCCGATTTGTAAATTTTTTATCTTAATGTATCGGTTGTCCACTGGTTTTTTCTTGAAATATCTTCTGGAAATCAATATGACTGATATTAATGCCGGGATACCCGGCCGCCTTAGCGGCATGATCGATAGCATTATTTAAAAAAGGAATCAGACTAATGGGAACCGAGACGTTTAGAATTTGCGACTTGACCTGTTCCGGTATGTTATTCATTGTTACATAAGCGCAATAAGTGATTTCGCAAAGAAAGGCGGTGCGTTGCTGATACTTGGCTTCCAGCGTCAAGTTGAGCAATACCATATCGCTCCCCTCGGTTTCCTTGGTCGTCACCTCGGCTTCCAATTTTTTCTGGATATTTTCGCATTCTTTCGCGGGAACCGGTCCTCTCGGACTTTCGAAGGATAGATCGGTCAGAAAATGTTGATCAAGAAAGAAGCCGGGTTGCATGGTTGGATCGATAGGTTTGGATGCGTTTCCAGTCATTGTTTTTTTATCCTAAATTAGTCAATTTAAAGAAAGTGTGCTAATTTTCACTATTATTATTTGCCGCTATAGCAACTGAACTTTTGTTATAGTAACATTTTTGGTTCATCGAAATTCTGTGCCTTGATTACTTCCTTTCATGGATGGGAAGAGGATGCAAGGGGAGGGAAAAGACGTGAGTTTTTCCGTGCATAAAAGTATACTAAAATCACAGCAGGAACATTAATGAAACTGTTTTCTATGCGACCTTGTCTCCATATTTACCTCGTCGTTGTAGGCTTTTTGAGCTTTTTTGCCAGCATAACCCTGGCCGCCGTCGAAACGCCGGCGACGTTGATCGTTTCGGGGACGATACAAAAAGGGACCGCAACACCGTCAAAAAACGACAAGGTTTACGCGGTCCAATCCGGCGGCCAGATCGAAAGTATCGGCAGTGTCCAAGACAACAGCGGCTTTTACGCGATACAGATTTCGAAAACGACGGACTTCAATGGCACCGAGCTCGGACTTCAACTGGAACATGCTGGAGTGCGTTATACCCTGCTGGATAATGGCAATCCCGCCTCTTTTGTCTTTAGCGGCGGGTTTTTCCCCGTTACCTTATCCCTAGACGTGTTGGTCGGTTCCGCCGTTGGCGGGGGAAACAATAACTCGGGGGGCGGAACGAACGACCCGGGGACGGGCAATAATACCAATTTTCCGCCGACCTCCGGTTCAACTGAGTTCGACAGTCGCTTCGATGTCAACAGCGACGGCAATTTTACCCAAGTCGATGTCGATTTCGTCAAGCATGCGGTGGCTCGCGATCCCCGCAATCTACAAGCCGACATTAATTCCGACGGCTTATTGAATACCCGAGATATCATAGAAATCATCAAGGCTTATGTAAACTATATCAAACAACGTTAATCTTTGGCGGGGATGTTTAAGTCAACTGGCTTTACCCTGTTGGAAGTGCTGATAGCATTGGTCATCATGGCGGCCGCCTCGGGGATCGTATTGACGCATTTACGAACACTGCTCGATTTCAACTATAAGATTAGACAACACCAGCAAGAAGTAACCCAGCTGTTGAACGAAACCGCGAAATTTACCGCGATGGCGTATGGTGAACTGAGAACAGACATCAAGCCTGATCATGTCGACCTGATTCCTTTTAGCTCGTCCGAACCTTTATCCAGAGTAATAAATTTTTCCCCCACCGGTAAGACTTCCTTGCCCCCGGTAGATCAGGCTTATACGCCTTATCAACTCTACCAAGTTCTACCCCAAAGCCGATATTCGGTTTTCCTGCTGCAACCCGGTTTAAAGCAGCCGCCAAGCAGTTGATTGCTTTCCGATTCGTAAACTATGAGAAAAAGTTATACAAAAGGTTTTTCCTTGTTGGAATTGCTTGTGGTAATTACGATTTCATCGGCTTTGATCATCTTTCTGTCGCAATTGCATCGCATGGTTGGTCATGCAGCGCAAACCCTTTTTTCCAACAATGATGATTGGTTGTTCGAGCGTTTTGCGCGTAAGCAATTTTGGCATCTGGACAGCAATTTGTTAACGTCCGAATTAACGCACTGGCACCGTGATGAAATAATATTTGTCAGCCGCTACAGTGCAAGATACGCTTTGGATGGCCCTCCCGCTCTTGTCAGGTATCATTTAGACGATAGCAAGAATGCAATCGTTTATACGGAAACCCTGTTGCCGCCCTGGTGGGATGGTCAACTCGAACGTTTTCGGCACCGGGATCTTTTTCAAGCAAGTGAGGGACAATGGCAAAGCAACGCATTGACGCAAGTAGAAGATTTCAGTTTTTCATTTTTCAATGGCACGAGATGGGGCGACACATGGGATTCCGGGGAGCAATTGCCGGCTTTGGTCAAAATGCAATTCAGCAAAGGCGGAATGCACACGGAACTGGTTTTGGAAACAAAGGCTTTATCCTTCTCTATACCCTCTGGGTCTTGATGGCGGTTTCCGTTTATCTTGCCGTCGTGATCAAGCAGGCTAAAGAGATCAGTCCGCCGGGCGCCAATCAAATGAGTTCGGCGATTGCCGAAAAACAGGTCATCAATATTCTGCAGTTTGCGCTGTCGCGCACCTATAGCGATGGCGTTCCTGTCGACCCCAGGTACGTCAAATACAGGAGTGCGGTGCAAAGTAATCAGTCGGACCCGAGTAAAAACCAAAATGTGCAGTTTTTGCGGGAACTTTTGTCCCAGATGGGCATGGAGCTCAACCTGGACAAAAAAAACGATCAAAGCAATCTCTCGACCAGCGCCAGCGAAGATAACGGCAAGACTGACGAAGGAGCTGCTTCCCAGCAAGGCATTTTATATACGCCAAGGCAAAGACCCTTTACTTTGTCGGTAAACGGTGCCGATTACGAGATTAGCGTTTTACCGATCGACAGCCGGCCGAATATTAACTATCTTCAATCCGAGGCGTTGGAACGTTACCTGGTTTTTCTCGGAATCGATCCAAGCAAGGCCAAGCGCATCGCTTATGCTATTGCTGACTGGGTCGATTCGGATGACTTTATCTCCGATGAAGGTGTGGAGTTTAATTATTATTTAAACCTGGATCATTCCTACCGTCCGCGCAACAATCCGATTCGGAGTTGGGGCGAACTGTTCTATATCAAGGATGTTACTCCCGATCTTGTTCATCTGATGAAACAGCACTTCACTTATGTGGGGGAGGAACGTCAGGTTTGCGCCAAATATTTGGCGCCGGAGTCTCTTGCCGCCCTCGCCGATATCCCCGTCGCGGTGAGTCGGCAATATTTTGACTATCAGCAGCTCCCTAAGAAAGATAACAGTCTGCAAGACCTGATCGGCAACACGGATATCGAAAAAATCGCCAAAGTCGCCGATTGGGATTGCGCCGAGAGTCAGTTCATTATCATGCGGATCAAATCGGTTCAAGCCGAAATCGAGGGAGTATTCGACAAAAAACAAAAGCAATTGGCGTCTTGGCGCTTGCTTTAGGGTGAAGTATTTGTCCGGATAAATTTATAATGGTCGCGCAGCAAACTCCCGCCTCGACGCCATCTCCCGCAGGGAGCGTGGCGTAAACCCAGTCTTGTTATTGAAATATGTAAGATATTGATAAATAATGAATAAATCATTTTATGGCGCTGCAAGCAAGGAAAGTGGCATGATTTTTAATGTATATTAATCAATGGCTTAAAGACTTATGGCGCTACATTGACAAAGCTGGGTAAAAACCGAAAGGTAAGTTGGGTTCGCTCCGCGTAACCCAACAAAATCAAAAACGATGGGTTTTACCCGCGAGGCACAAGCGCTACGCACTACCTCTACTACCTTTTAAGACGCTCGGCAGCGACATGATGCGCTTCGCATTCGCTCAGCACACCCTACATGGTTTTTGCGGCAGCGTCCCCTGCAAAGGATTGAGGAGCAGGGTCAAGGCGGGCCCGATTCATTACCACTCATTCATTTATTAACTAAGCGAGAAAACAATGCAACAAAACACGCACGGATACGTTACCGAACTCGACTATGTCGGCAACTACTATGACTTCCAGAGCCCGGTATTGCTGAATTATATCGCCGGCCTGAACGGCATGAATCCGCCCGACAACCTGCAAAATTTCGACTATTGCGAACTGGGCTGCGGCAAGGGGGTCACGCTCAATCTGTTGGCCGACGCCAATCCCGACAGCCACTTCATCGGCATCGACTTTAATGAAAGTCATATCCAGGCCGCCCGGCAACAGGCGGAAGACTGCGACATCAAAAATGTTCGTTATTTCCCTTACAGCTTCGATCAGCTCGATCAAAAAGACCTCCCCGAATTCGACTACATCGTCCTGCATGGCGTTTATAGCTGGATCAGTCCGGAACTGCGCGGTCATATCGTCAATTTCATCCGGCGCAAACTCAAGCCCGGCGGCGTCGTCATGGTCAGCTACAATGCGCTGCCCGGCAAAGCCTTGGACAAAATCTTGCGCGATATGATGCTGACTTACGCCAACACGCAAGATGTCAGTCTGTTGGAAAAAACCAGTCACGGCATCTCCTATCTGGACTATCTGGCCCAGCATAAGGCGCCGTTTTTTCAACAGAATCCCAAGGCGATCGATAAAGTGGCTTTATTGAAAAAACAGGACATGCGTTATGTCGCGCATGAATATTTCGGTGAGCACTGGAATCCGCTGTATTTTTCAGATGTTTATAAAGAAATGCAAACGGCGGGCATGCAGTTTGCCGGGCAGACCGAAATTATGGCCAATTACGCAAATTTAGCGTTTCCGAGCGGCTTTCAAGATCAATTCAATCAGTCATCGGATCGTATTAGCTTGGAAATTCACCGCGATTTTATCCTGAACAATGGTTTTCGTCGCGATGTATACATTAAGCCCCATACGAGTACTGGCCAGCAGGATTTAAGTTTAGATCAATTGTTGCAGCGGTTTGCCTTTGTCTCCCTGGTATCACCGGATAAATTTAACTTCGATATTAAAACAGTGTCCAGCGTGATGAAGTTGCACGGTGACATATACAAGCAACTGGTTGATCTGCTTTATGGGCAGGCTCAGTCGTTAAACCAGTTGATGCAGCACCCTGCAATGCAACCGCATACGGTGGAGCAAGTGGCCGATGCCTTGCAAAAGCTGCTCATCGGCAATGAAATGAGGATCGCCCTAAAGCCCACGACTAATCAGTCCGAAGGCCGCCTTTCGCTGCTGAATCAACAGAAGTTAAGAAAGATGAATGGAGGGCAAATTTGGCTGTCTTCGCCGGTTTTAGGTGCCGCGGTCGCTGTCAATGAGCTGGATATGTTGTTATTCAAAGCCAGTCAGGAATTTTCAGGCGATGACGCCGCACGCAATGTGGTCGATCAATTACACAAACGGGGTAAGAAACTGGTCGATGAGAACGGCAACGCAATCGATTCCGATGAAAGTAGAAAGAAATATGTAGCCGAATTGCTGGAGCAAACTCGACGGCATTTTATTCCCTGCTTGCAAGGCTTGCGGGTGATCGAGTGATGACGGTTTATCGCAATGTTAGCTTTCGTCCTGACATTTCTAATCGACAGGCAAGGATAAAAATAACCATTTTTGGTTATTTCGTTCTGGACGGGTCTGCTCTATAGTTGCTACCGCTAAATAAAAAAGCCCCGCGATGCTCCACCGTTGCGGGAAAACGACTCTAATAATCCAAAAGAGGAAACTATGAGTAAATCTATATTCAAAAAATCGGCGCTGGCCACCGCGGTTACAACGGTGATGTTTGCCGGCGCGGCCAACGCGGCCGATATTACAGGGCCTAATGCATTCCCGAAATCGAACGGAGAGGTGTTCCTGGGCGCTAACAACACCAAAGTTAGAATTGTCGCGACAGAAAGTATTCCAGCAACAGAAATAAAAGCGACCATTCATTACTATGACGATTCGGATACATTGGTTGGTTCGTCATTGGCTCAAACCGATAGCGATGCGGGTGCCGGTGTTGTCATTAATTTGACCACCAGTAATCCTGATGGCGCAACCAAGGCAATCATTACTCTGGACAGTACTTCAGCTACCGATACCGTTGCTGGCGGTTTAGATACTGGCTTCGTAAATCCTGATGGCTCGTTCACCGGTTCAGCAGATCCAGTGAATGACGCGATAGCCGCGAATGCCTTCCTTGCTATCGACTCAACGTACAATACCATCAGCGTGGTCGATGCTAAGGTCGATACCGTGGCTTCTCCCAAAGTGTTGTATGTGACGTTCAGTGCCGATCCGAATATTGCTCGTAGCAATCCGTTAGCGGCTGACGAAAAAATCACCGTTAAAGAAGGCTTGACTTCAGTTGGTATCATTTCGAGCAGCAATGGCGGAATCACCGGTACGTTGGCGACTAATGTTCACGCCTTCGTGAAAGATGATGGAAAAAATGCTGCGGGTACCGATTTAGCGTCATTGAATCCCTATGCTGCGGCCATTGCCAGCGTTTCCAACTCCACAGGGTTGGACGACGGCGCCGGTAACGTTCCGGTTGCGCCTGCGACAATCGCGCCCATTACCGCCTTAGCCGCTCCTGAATATGCGGGAACGGGCGAAGTAATGGTGGCTGTTTCTGGTGCTCCTGACGACCTTTATGGCGATAACGGCGTTGGGAGCGTTACCTTGGCCATCCGCTTGAACGATGTGCCAGATTCAACTACTTGGGATGAAGCAGAAGATATCGCGTTCAACGTTGCCGGTGTTACTGTAATTCCGCCAAGTTTTAATGTGACCGCAGACGCCGATGGCGATGATACTATTTTGACAGTCGATGTGGCTGCCGGTGGTCTCAATAAATTCTATGCCGATCCCGCGACAGGTGACTTGTTGCATGGTGACAGCCGGGCAGATGCGGTTCCGTTCTCCGCTCGCGTTAAGCAAGCGACTGCAAATGGCGGTGCAAGCGATCTAGCCTTGGGTCTGAACAATGCCGTAGTAATTGACGCAGACCTTGATCTGACTCCGGTTAAAGTGGGCGAAGTTCAGGCTCCAATGGCCGTAACTCAAGACAGCGATTTGAATGGTTACATCGACGGTATCAAGATCGATTTCATGCAGCCGCTGAATGGCGTTGGCAGCGGTGCGAATCTGGGTCTGATCAGCTACCTGAATGACAGCGATCTGCAAGGTTCTGAAGTGGCTCGTCCAGTCAACCTGGCAACTCAGACACCAACCGTATCGACAGATAGCACCGAAGTGACCTTATTGTTGCAAAATCCAGACGTCCCTGCCGAAGATGGCACGGCTCCGGATGCGGCGTCTGTTCACAATGACTACAATGCCGATGGCACTGTCGATCAGGATGATGCCGATCTGGTTATCGATGACAATCTGGATACAGCGGCGACCGGCGTGCAGCCAGGCGATATTCCTGGAGCTGTAGGCGATTTGCCGTTTAGCGCGGAAATCGGTATCAATACCGCGGCGGCTGAAGAAGACAATAGCGATGTCGAAACCGATTTGGTCTATAAATTTGCTTACGATGCACAGACCGGTGCGAGATTGGCTGTAGACACGACTCGTTTTGCCGCGATCGACGATGGCGCTTCTCCTGTCGTTAAACGGGTCGAATATATCCAAACCGATGACGGCAAAGTGTCCGGCCGAGATCCATCCGGTACCGTGACAGTCGTTGCCTCCGAAGATTTGAGCGGCGTGCTGCCAAATGTCGGTGAATTCCTGTTCAACAATAAACCGGTCAGCTTGATCAACCTGGATGCCAATTTGGAAGACAAAGCCGTGGCTAAATCTCCGCTTGGTAACGAGTTCGATATCGAAAACGTTCCAGGTACGGTCTTCGGTCAACTCCTGACGCTGGGTGTAACACCAAATGTATTTGACCTGAACGACAATGCATTGGTGCTAAGCGATAACGACGATCAAAATGCCGTTCAAGCCCCTGCTGCGGCAGCGCCAAGAATGGTGAGCGCAGAGCCGGTTCATGCGGCCGAGTCGCTGAAATGGAACAAAGTGATCGTTACGTATGATCAAGACATCGAAAAAGCGGACGCCGATACCGATCTGGGCGGTCTGTTCGTGGTTCGTGCCCGTGTTGGCACGGCGCGTGGCGATGCCTTCCAAAACCGTGACGACGGAACCAGTGGTAGCGTGGATGGCAATACTGTTTCCGATGACGCCTACTATGATTTTCGTATCCCCGCAGCTGGTGTGGCTATCAGCGGTTCACAAGTTACCCTGACACTGCCTATCGACGACTTCCCGGCCGATACCCAAGAAATTTGGGTAGATTATGAAGGTGCGACCGATGCCGAAATCGAGGCGGGTTCGACGCATTATCTGAAATCGGCAGAAACCGAGACGCCAGCCGATGTCGAGGCCGGTGACAATGCCGGTGAATCATTGTTCTACGGTGAATTCGATACCAATGGTTCTTTTCCTGGCGGTGTAGCGGATGACGACATTCCTGAAACTGTCGATGTGGCGGCCTATGTCGATCCGTACGATGGCATTAATATAGACAATGACACCGTCAAAGCCAACTTGCCGCCATTATTCCTGGCGACCAACGGAACCGACAACCACCGTAACATTTTCGTCCAAACCATCAAGGGTACGGCGAAACGCGGTAGCGAAGATCTGATCGACGGTACCGGCGTCCGGGTGGATCTGGTTAGAGTTGAAGAAGGTTCTGTATACACCGATTATGCTGAAAGAGGCGCAGTAGGTGATGGTTATATCGAGGTTCGCCGTGGCGCCAACAGCGATGGCAATACCAATACGCCAACTGGTAATGAATACCAATCAGGGGCACCGGATGATCAGAACGATGACACCGGGGCAGATGAATGGCAAACCATCGCGTTGAAGAACGATTTGGTTAAAGTACAAACACTGGACGATATCGTTCGTCGCAATGTCAGTATTACAAAACTGCAAGATAACATTGATAAACTTCAGAGTGAAAATGCCTCTGCAGACGCCATTGCGAAAGTGGAAAAACAACTGTACGCAGAAATGGACGCGTTTGAGGTCTTGTATGTGGACCACCACGATCCGCAAATCAGCGGTTATGTCAAAGTTACCACGGGCGATGGTAGAACTTCTGGCGACGGCAATGTGGACGTCAACTCCAACGCCAATGTAGGCCGTACCGCGACGCTGGTGTCAAGGCTAGATAATAAACAGGAAAACGGAACGACTTACTATCCTGTGACTGTCCATCTGACTTCTGGAGATATTACGGAAAGAGGTCGCGATTCTGGGCAAGAAAGCGTCCAACATGGCAGTATCGACGTGAAGATGCCGCAAGCGGAAAGTACTTACAAATCGGGCGATCATTACAAAGTGCTCGATACGGCATGGGCCATCGTCGAAAATGGCCAATACAAGGCCGTGGTCGGCATGGAGCAGGCGGCGACCAACGCCAAAACCACACAATTGCAGCAGCAATATAACGATGCCTTCATCCTGGTATCGGTGCGTGATCCTAACAAGGGCACGTGGGTATTGACCAACAGCGCGGAACCTAGCTTCGCCAGCTACAAGCCGTTTGGTGCCGACATCGAGTCCGACCTGAGCAATCCGAACCGTAATATTCACAATATCGATTTGGATATGATCGCCGGCGTACAATTGTACGGTGACGGAATGTGGGAGACTTTCGGTTGGGCCGGTGAGGCGGCGCGTGACGACTCCAAGCCGTTGGATCTGCATCGCTTCTTCATTACGGTGGACGAAGACGATGGTAGACCGGTTACCGTATGGCACCTTGATCATGGCGACAACGAAATGTTGTTTGCCCTGGGTCTGGGTGAAAAACCGAACAACGTCCAATTGCAGTTCGAACTGGGCGGCGGCGGCGATTCCGACGTAAAAACCATCGGTAAAGTTCAACCGGCTCCTGGTGCGGCATTTGCCTACTTGGGTGATGGAGAGGCTTTGGAGGAAGATTGCTCCGAAGTGCATAATAACGGTACCGGATATAGCTCATGCGGAGTGTTGGATGATGGTACATCCGATCACAAAAAACTGTTCATTCCGTTGGCTAGTAAAACCGCTGCGGTTGATCTAGGTACCTCCGGTTGGCATCTGGTGTCCATGCAACAGGCGCAAAGCATCAAGGATTATGCGGCGGCCCATGCTGGTGTCGACGGCGTGATCGCTTTCGTTAACCAGGCTAATGCAACGGGTAACGTTGACTCCAGCAAAAACTACACGTACTTCCCAGGCGATGAAGCGAACGATGCTGAAATCAACGAAGTACTGCCGGCAGGCCAAGCGCTGTTTGTCCACATTCAAGGCGATAATTAATTAATCGCTTCGTCACGGTCCGTATCGTGTTCGCATGATGTGGATCGGATGTTGACAACACGTTTGTTGTAGTAAAAAGGGGAGCCTCGGCTCCCCTTTTTTTATGTCTCGTTTTATTGCACGATGGATTGGTAAACTCGACAGTTGTAATGCGCCGAACTGAGTGAGGCGCATCGGTCGCGATATGATGTGCGCCGCATGCGCTCAGCACATCGACATGGCGATGAAAGTCACAAAGCGACGCCCTAATCTCCCTCGCCCTCCGGAGGCCGTCGTAAAAATCAAATGTAGGTTGGGTAGAGCACAAGCGAAACCCAACGCAAAAAAACGGTAGCTAGGATGCAGCGTAGCGGAATCCGGGATGTTCGCGTCTCCAATGTGTCGCATTTCGCAGCGCTTAATGCGGGCTGCGAATGGTTTATGCCCCGTTCAAATGGGCGACAGATGGCTGGGGCGGAAAAGTGTCTGCGTCTTCTTCCAGTCGACTCTCGATGGGGTGGTGGACAGGCGTTTAGACCAGATCCGACATACTGAAGACGGCCAATAGCATCGAGATGACGACGAAGCCGATGACGCCTCCCATGACCAAGATGATGACGGGTTCGAGTAAGGCAACCAAGCCCTTGAGCGTGTTACGAAGTTCGCGTTGGATGATTTGGCTGGCCTTTTCGCTGCTATGGGCCAGGTTGCCGCTTTCGTCGCCGACGTTGATCAGGCGACGGGCGATGGTGGGAAGATAGGGAATATGTTCCATTGCTTTCGATAAGGGGCGGCCTTGTTTGAGCTGGCGGATACACGCTTCCATGCCTTGTTGTTGTGGTTCGTTCGACAATACTTTTTGTGTGATTTGCATCGATTTGACCAGCGGCACGCCGCTTTTCAATAGTACCGACAGGACGCTAAAGGTGTTAGCGGCCTCGTTCTGGCTGACCAGATTGCCGAACAAGGGTAGTTTGAATAGTAACACATGCCAGTGGTGGCGAATTGTGTCGTTATGTTTGACGGCCAGGGACAGAACGACAAAAAGCGTTGCGCAGGCAATCAACAGCCAGAAACCGTTGGCGGTCACCCAATCGCTGACTTGGAAGCTGATAAGGGCGCCTAATGGTAGATTGTCCATGTTGTCGGCGAAAATATCCTTGAACACCGGAATCACGTAAAGCGCCAGGGCAATCAGCGAGATAATGCTGACGATGACCAGGATCGAAGGATACGCCATGCTGGCGATGATGTCGCTGCGCAGCTGTTTTTTGGATTGATAGTAGTGGTCGAGAATGGCGAGTGATTCGGTTAACTGCCCGCTGGCCTCGCCGGCTTGAATCAGTGGAATCAATAAACTGTCGAAGCTGCCGATTTGTTGCAAGGCCTGGGACAGTGACAGGCCGCTTTTCAGTTGTTGGCGGATTTGCTCGCAGAGCTTGCTGAAGCGGGGGTCCGAGCTGTCCGAGGCGATAATCTGCAACGCTCGTTCCAATACCAGTCCGCTGCCGAGGAGATCGTTAAGTTCGATGATGAGGCGCAAGGTATGGTTGAAAGAAACCGGTTGCTTTTTCAGTTCCTTGGCTTTGACCAGTATCAGCTTACGTCGTTTCAATAATAGGGAAAGATTATCGAGACTATTGGCGCTTTCCACGCCCTTGATTTGTTCGCCCGATGGGGAAATGGCGGTGTATTGGTATTGCGGCATGGTTATCCTGCGGTGCGCATGACTTCGTCTATGCTCGTCAGTCCTTCGACGACTTTGGCTATCCCATCGCTGATCAGATTACTGGGATCATTGATGGCGGCGGCAGCGATCAAGTTGTCGAGGCTGGGGTTTTCCAGAATGGCATGGCGCAATTCGCCGTCGACGACTTTGAATTCGGCGATCGGCAGCCGGCCTTTGTAGCCGGTGTGCGCGCATTTTTTGCAGCCGACGGCTTCATAAATGGTCTGGTCGACAGGGATATTGTAATGTTGGGCGAGTAGCGGGTCTATTTGGTTGGCTTGTTTGCACTCGTCGCACAATTTTCTGACCAAGCGTTGCGCACTGACCGCGTTGAGCGATGAGGCCAGCAGGTAATCGGGGATGCCCATGTCGAGAAATCGGTTGATCGCGCCTAGGGCGCTGTTGGTGTGCAGCGTCGACAGAACCAGATGGCCTGTCAGAGAGGATTGGATGGCGATTTCCGCGGTTTCCCGGTCGCGGATTTCGCCGATAAAGATGACGTCGGGGTCGTGGCGCAAAATCGAACGCAGTGCGGCGATAAAGTGCATGCCGATGGCGTCGTTGACGGGGATCTGGGTGATGCCCGGAATTTCGTATTCCACCGGATCTTCCACCGTGATAATTTTCGTTTCGCCGTCGATGATTTCCTGCAAGGCGGAATAAAGCGTCGTGGTTTTGCCCGAACCGGTGGGGCCGGTAACCAAGATGATGCCGTGGCTGCGCTTGAGCTGTTGTTTGAAAATCTCGGTGATATTCGCGGACAGGCCGGAATTGGCCAGGCTGAGGACCTGCTTTTTTTGGTCGAGAATCCGCATGACTATGTCTTCGCCATGCGGTGTCGGAATCGTGCTGACCCGGATGTCGATATCGCGGCCGTTGCTTTTGGTGCGAATGCGTCCGTCTTGAGGCAGCCTGCGCTCCGCGATGTCCAGGTTGGCGAGAATTTTAATGCGGGAAACGATGGCGGGATATTCGTCGAAATTCGGGGCTGCCCGCGAAACCAAAACGCCATCGATGCGGTATCGCAGTTCGATGCGCGTGCGCGATGGTTCCAGGTGGATGTCGGAGGCGCCCAATTTGACCGCGTGGGACAAGATGTCGTTAACCAGTCTGATGATTGGCGCTTCCAGGGCCAGGTCTTTTAGGTGTTCGATATCCGGTAGTTTTGTGGTGCTTTGTTCCTCATCGCTTTGCTGCTCACTGGCCTGGAAGTGTTTGTCTATCAATTGCGATAATTCGGAATTCGGGTAGATTGCAACGGTCGACTCGGGAAAGGTTTCGCGCAGCAAGTCGGCCAACCCGTCGTCTTGGGCGTTATCGATTATGAACCATTGCTGATCAAGTTTATTGATAGGCAGGATATTGTTGTAAACGAGAAATTCCTCGGAAAAAGGAAGCGGGTCGGAGAGTTCGCCTTCGCCATCCCAGATAGGTAGGGCGGTAATGTCCGAATAGGCTTGCAACAACTGCTCTTCGGAAATGACGCCCATATCGAGTAGTTTATTTTCGAGGGGGGTTTCCGGTTGTAATTGTGCCGCCTGCCGCAGGGTTGCTTCGTCAAGCAGGCCTAATTTCAGGATACTGTCTTCGAGGGCCTGGGTCATTTTAGGTTTACTCCTAATTCCCGCGTTCTAATGGAGCGCATACGATGAGCTCTGTTTAATAGGCTCGGGGCGCGGGGTTTGGTAAGCATATATTTCCAACAATTAAATTTGGTTGGGACTCGTTACGCTTTACCCAACTCGCGCCTAAGTGGTTTCGGTAATCCCCGGAAAGAGTCGGCATCGGGATCAGAGCGCCGGATTTTGCAACGCAATAATTGTTTTCTATCGATAGAATCAACCGAAGCCAGTGCATGGTTTGTCTTCTTATTCCCAATTGCCTATGTCGGCATTCTCGCCCGTTCCGCCTTCTTGATTGTCCGCGCCCAGGGAATAGAGGTCATAATCGAGGCCGCCTTTTTGCGGCGGGATTTGGTAATAAAAATCAAAGCCCCAGGCATCTTTCGGCAGCCTTTTTTTCTTCAAGTAAGGCCCCGTCCAGTTAACTAGACCCTCCGGCTTTTCCAGTAACGCATTTAAGCCTTCTTTGTTAGTGGGATAACGGCCATTGTCGAGGCGAAAGCTGTCAATCGAGGTTGCCAGCATTTCGATTTGAGAACGAGTGGTTTTCGATTGTGATTTACTAAGTGCTGTCATCAACCTGGGGCCGACCAGAGCGGCCAGCATGCCAATGATCGCCAGCACTATCAACAATTCGATTAATGTGAAACCGGAATGCTTGTTATTGCAGTTTAAAACGAATCTTGTTGGAAAAGGGCGATGTGGAGATTGCATAGATTGTTGATCCTTCGGTTAGTGTGAAATCGTTGGCGGTCATGGTGCCATCTGGAAAAAAAACGGTTAGCGTTTTGTAGGGCAGGGATTGATCGTTGCCGCTAAAAACATCGTTTAGGTTGCCGGCAAACTGATAACTGTGTTGCGTTAAGGTTGAATACAGGCTATCTCTGCGTAGTTGAATATAGGTGGGTTTTTGCCTTTTTAGGGCGTTACTTCTCTCGTCGTTAAGAAATTGGATGACTTTTGGCGCCGTTGCTTTGGGTCGGGTTGTGATCCTAGTCATAAAGAGCGTTGAAATCAAAGCTACAATAACGAGAACCACGAGCATTTCAAAAAGGGTAAATCCGGCGTGTTTCGGTATGACCTGCATTTTATTGTTAATTTATGAATTGCTGCTAGAATAGCCGATTCAACTCATGAACGTTAAAAACCCTTGTCTCTTTAAAAGAGCTTCACTTCACTAATAACTTTAGTGTTGTTGGTTTTTTACAGTCGCTCGGATAATTTTATATTTTTTTTGGAGAGTTCGCCATGCTATTACGGATTAAAATTCTTGTCGTTGCATTGCTTACGCTATTGCTATCAGCTGGATGTTCACTGGATTACGATGAATCGATGCGTCATCTCGATCATGAAAAAACTTTGGCTAGAATACGGGAGTTTCAGACTCGGTCCGGCTTCGATTTTTCCAAGGTGGTGGTGGCAAAACTCAATATCGACGAACAGCCGGTTAAGGTAACTAGTTTGAGGCCGGAAAGGCTTGCTTATTTCAAGGACAAAAGCGGCGAATCGCTGACCTTAGCCTTGTTCAATCAGGAAAAAGATTCGCTAATCCTGTTTACACACGATGCCGCGCAAAAGAAAGGCTATGAAGTCCAGTTGCCATTAAGCGATTTTGCCAGCAAAAAGAAAATACTTTTTCCGGTCGTCGATAAAGATTCCGGACAAGTGGCTAATATGACGGTGGCGTTGTTGAGTGTTTCATCCCGATAAATTTTCGTGAATAAAAAGACCGTTATTCTTGCGGCTGTTGCACTTATTCTCGCCGTTCTGACTATTTACGACTATTCAACGGAGGAAAATGGAGACGAGTTATCAGGGAATGATTATCAGCAGGAGAATAATTTTGAACGTATTTTAAGTGTCGTTAATTCCGAGCAGGAGATTCTTTCCGCCTATGGGGATATCGCGATTCCTTATGCCCTGGAAATGGCCGAGGCGCAAACTTTTTTTATCGAGAATATTTCCCCAAAGCAAGCCGCCAAAAGATTATTTGAACAACTGTCTTCGCAGCATGGGATGAAAATTAAAGCGCTTAATATTGGCGAGCCTCAGTTAATGGCAGAGGGAGTCTATTCCATTTCGTCATCCGTCAAATTCGATACCTCTTCCCACCGGGCATTATTCAGGATTTTATCCGCTATGAGTAATAGCAACAATGGCATGACTTGGCGTTCATTTGAGATTAAGGCGTCCGTGGAAGAGAAGAATATCACGTTAATGGGCGATGTGATGATGGTCTTTATTAAGGCGATTGAATGAGCATACAGGAGGCGTCGCTATCGAACTTGTAGCATCCCTTGGTTCGCGTTTTTTGAAGATTCCCGTAATAGAATTTGGATAGGTATTAATGAATCCGAATTATTGGTTTTTTGGGATTGTAGTTGTTGGGCGATAAGTGTCTTACTACCAGTAGGCCAGGCCGACTTCCCTCGCGCATAGGAAATGATCTAACCTGATTGTTAGTTAAGAAAACTAAGGAGATGCGTTCTTTGATTGGCCGCGTTTTCTATTTTTATGTCAGTTCACGTGTATTAGATTGAGAGCATCATGGAACTATACATTCAGAGACTAAGTAAAATCCTCTATTTGCTTAGTCTGCTGTTTTTTGTGGTTGCACTGCTGGGATGGATGTGGCCGATTGATTCGCCAGAATATTTTAATGTTGAAAAAATCCGCCTCAAGACCATTGAGTTTCAGAATAAAGACGATGGCATACAGATGGATATGCCGGTGAAGAATGTTTTCGACCCGGAAGGAAAGGACTGGAGAGAGAAGAAAGTAAAACAGAAACAGCGTGTTTCAAGTGTATCTCCACAACAAAAAATCAACGGAATCATTCAGTTTTTTTCATTTGCCGGCGTATTGACCGATGCGGGGTTTGTTGCCGTGGGTGAGGAATTGGATGGCTGGACGTTAGTGGCTGTGAATAATGGCAAGGCAATCTTGGAAATGAACGGAAAAAAAATTGAAATCAATGTGGACAGTAGCCGAGAGGCGAGAAAGAAACGATTTGGCCAAGCGGGATTTCCTTTTTTAAAATGAAAAATTTACGGAAATGTTATGTTTTTTTGCCGGTCATGCTTGGCTCGTTTCTGATTTCAGGTTGCCAGGTATGGCAAAAATCACAGAAAGATGCTGTCGATGTATTGGAGGAAAGTAAGAAAGTCCGTGTAAAAAGCGAGAATTTTGAAAAAAACTATTCACGCAACAAAACCTTGCTGAAAAACAAGGGCGAAGCAAAAGCCACGGCAACTATTCCTGAGCGTCCAAATGCAGGCATTTTGAGCGATATATCTTTATCGGGCGAAAATGAAAGGAAAACGGCGAAAATAAAGGCTAAGGAGGATGATAAATCCACCGAGAAAGTGGAATTGGATTTTCAGGATATTAGTTTACGCGAATTGGTACGTCTGTTTTTCGAGGAGTATTTGCAGAAACCTTATACCATTCTTGATGATTTCAAGGACAAAAAGGTCAATTTTGTTTTCCGAGGACAAATATCGAAAGAAGATTTGCTGGTTTTGTTCGATACATTCCTTGGTTTTCATGGTGTCGATCTCAAATATAACCTAGGGGTTTATGCTGTCACGAGCAATGCCAGCAAAATCGTCAGTTTGCCGGGGGGGGATTCCCTTGGCGAGACATTAGGAATTTTTCATTGTAATTATGTCGATGTGAAAGATTTTCAGAGCGCGGCTCGATTGTTTTTGTCCAATCCGGGTGAGGCGATTTTGATGTCGACGACAAATACTTTGTTTGTCAAAGCATCCAGCGCGCAGATCAAAGCACTCGATACGATTCACCAAGCCATTGATATTCCTTATTTTGATGGTAAATATCTGATGGTTTATTCCCCTAAATATTTATCGTTATCCGCCACCAAGGCCATATTAAGTAAGTTCGAGTTTTCTTTGGGAGGAAAACTCAGCCATCCCAACCGCGGCATTGAAGTCGAAGAGGTCGTAGGTGCCGATAAGTTGGTTTTGGTGCTTTCCAATCAAGAAATGAGAGAGAAGGTCATCGAATTTTTGGAGGCCACCGATAACGCGGATGGGAACAGGCGCCAGCTTTTCAATTATTTCCTGTCCAGTCAAGATGCAACGGATATATTGACCACCGTTAAAGGGGTGATTAGGGGCATCATGGGAGACTCGGAAAAAGACGCCAATATCGTTGCCGATAAACAAACAAATAGTCTGTTCATCATGGCTACTCCGGAAGAGTATGCCGAGATCCTGAAAGTTTTACAAAAGCTTGATCATAGGACGCCGGCAGTGCACGTGGAAGTCTTGATAGCCGAAGCGACGTTGACCGACAGCATGCAATACGGCGTCGAGTGGTATTTAAGCAAAGAGACATCTGATAGCATTAGCGATCTTAATGTCTCGTTAACTGATGCGGCCTTGTTGGCATCCGGGGCGGGGGCAACCTTGGGCGTTGCGAGTCTGATCGATAATAAATTTTTCGCCTTGCAGGTTCTGGAGAGTGAGACCGATGTTACTGTTCTTTCGAATCCGCATATCATCGTCAAAAATGGTGTTACGGCACATATCAATGTTGGTCAGGATATAGCCGTTCCGAAGTCGAGAACGACAACCAATACTTCGGGTTCCAGTCAACAAATTGATTTCGAGCGCCATGACGTAACGGTAAATCTGGAGGTAACCCCGACAATCAGCCCTGACGGCACGATTCAATTGCAGGTTAAGTTGAAGGATGAGGGATTGGTTGGCTTTGATGATTTTGGTACCAGCAGACAACCGATTTTTTCTAAGAGGGAATTGGCGACGGATATGGTCTTAAATGATAATCAGACTGTGATTCTGGGCGGCATGATTAAACGTAAAACGGATGTCACTGCAAATAAAATTCCGCTTTTGGGTGATATTCCTTATTTAGGTATTTTTTTCAGGAGTCAGGATGAAACCGAGGAGTTGACCGAACTTTTTATGATGATTACGCCCCGACTCGTGCTGGATGAGAAAGGAGCCAATCTTGTAACTTCAGCGATTCTCGAGGCAACTAAAATCGTGAATAAAGAGTTTAATCAGCCCAATGTCATTGAAGAGTTTTTTAATAACTGACGCCACTATGATTGTTTTCGGGGTAATTAAATTGCCACGGACTTATTCAGAGGATAAATTCAGAGTCGTTAAGGCATTCTGGGCGCGATGCCTTAACTGTTTTATCTTGCTTACTTCGTTGACGTGATTTATTTTTTTTCTTGGCAAATTGTTTTTATTGATCGTGATAAAAACTTGCATTTTTATGCCATCAAATTCGGCTGGAATGGTGCATTCGAAATCAATTCGGTACCGACATTAAAAGGCAAAAAGAAAGCCATTGTCATTGTGGACAGCGACATTCCTTTTAGACGGAAATTTCAATTTATTGATAAAAAGCAAATCAATAAATCGGCTTTTTTGGCAGCCTGTGCCGGATTGTTTCCTTTCGAGATTGATGATTATGATTATGCGTTAGGGACTAGGAAGGATGAACGTTACTTATTCGCTCTGAAAAAAGACTTTCTGGGTTCCATTAAATTACCCGTTCCCTGCGTAAATATCTTGGTAAGCGATTTTGACCAGCTGGCGATTTGTCAGGCGCTCCAAAAATGGACATCTGAAGGTTTTTTATACGACTTTCTTGGTAAAAAAGCTTACTTTAATCCGGTAAAAATTCTGCTAGGCGGTCTTTGTTTACTATTGGGAGGTACTTTATTTTTCGCCTATGGCTCTTGGAATACTCATTTTGAGGCGGTGAGCGCTTTAAAACAAGAGCAAATACAGCAATTGAGAGCAAGGGCTAAGCCCTTAATCCAAAAGCGCCGGGCCATTGCCCACATGAATGCCGCATTGAGCGGCTTTCAAGAGTTGAATAAGATGAGTGCTAAAGAAGCAGTGGAATTGACTGGTTATATTTTATCGGCATTGCCCGAGGAGATGAATGTTGTAGATATTAAATATGATCAGCAAAGGTTGGATATTAGTGGTTGGGGCAATGAAATTAAATCTAAGTGGTTGGATAAATTGGATATCGATATTGAAGATATTGAGATCAACGATTTGCCAGAACGGGATCATTTTGTTCTGAAGATTGATTTGCCTCGCTCTAAAACCAAACAATAATGCTGGAAAAGGTTAAAAGGGAATTTTGAAGGATTAAATTAAAGTGTCGATAAATTGTCGTAACTATCCAGCTTAACTCTCCATCGCCTGAAACTGCGACTGTTCCTGGGATAGGAACCAGTTTTCCGAAATATCGTTATGCAGGTCGGCTAAGCGACTTTGCAAATCGTCCAAAATGGAGCGCAATTGGTATTGGGTGGTTTTTTGCGTGTCGATACTTTGAACGTATTTGTCTAATTCGGCTAATTTTTCCGGCAACGCGTCATGATTCGGCAATAACCGAATGGCATCGTCTATTTCATGGATACAACATCCGATCGCACGGGGTAACGCGGTATCGCGTAACAGATAGTTCAACACGTCGTCCCCTTTGACTCGGCTACCTACATGTTGCCGATACATCAACAGGGCATTGAGGGTCTGCAGGATATTCATCCACAAGATGCTTTCATATTGTCGCATTTCATGGCTACGCGATTCCGACAACAACAAGGTCGCCAGTTCCAAAATGCGGCTACTCATGTCGGCGCGCTCGATATTCCGCCCCAGGCGGATAAAACGGTATGGGTGATTATGGCTCATATAACCTGACAACAGGCCGGTAAAGCGTTGACACCCTTCCATGATTTCATTCAGAAACAACACTCTGCCACGACGATTAGTTACGGTGTCCAAGTTGTTTTTAGCAAAAAGATACATCTCATTGACTTGCTCCCAGGCCTCATCGGGAAGCAGTTCGCGCGTAGTACGCATGTTTTCGCGGGCAAAACTCAAGGATGAATAAAGCGAAATAGGATTGTCATTATCCACCAAAAGAAATTTCGCGACATTACGCTCACTTGCGGCTTTGTAATGTTCGTAGAATAGCGCTTCACAACCGTTGATCCGAATTAATTGCGGCCACCCCATTTCCACGCCCTTAGGCAAATCCAGCAATAAATTCATATAAACGCTGATTAAACGGGCTGAATTTTCGGTTCTTTCCAGATAACGAGCCAACCAATAAATACGTTCTGCCGAGCGGGATAACATTAGCGTTTCTCCACATTGATAATCCAGGTATCCTTGCTGCCACCACCTTGCGAGGAATTCACCACTAACGAACCTTTTTTCATCGCAACCCGGGTCAAGCCACCGGCCGTAACAAAGATATCCTCCCCTTGCAGTATGAAAGGGCGTAAATCGACGTGCCTGGGTTCCACTTTGTCGTTACACAAGGTTGGTGAGGTTGAAATACTCAAGGTGGGTTGAGCTATATAATTGCGGGGATTTTTTTTCATTACCTCGCGAAACGCGGCCAGCTGTTTCGATGTTGCCTGTGGGCCGATCAACATGCCGTAGCCACCTGATTCGTTAGCGGGCTTGACTACCAATTCATCCAGGTGCTGCATGACATAATGCAATTGCTCCGGTTCGGCACAGAGATAAGTCGGTACATTGGGCAACAATGCTTCCTCATTCAGATAAAAGCGAATCATTTCAGGGACATAGGCGTAAACCACCTTATCATCGGCTACCCCCGCACCCGGCGCATTCGCCAGCGCCACGTTGCCCGCCCGCCAGGCGCGCATCAATCCCGGAACGCCCAAAATCGAATCTTTCCTAAAAACCTCGGGATCGAGGAATTCGTCGTCGATGCGGCGATAGATGACGTCGACTTTTGTTAATCCCTCGATAGTGCGCATATAAACACACTCGTCTTCCTCGACCACCAAGTCCGAACCTTCCACCAACCTGGCCCCCATTTGTTGAGCCAGAAAAGCATGTTCGAAATAAGCCGAGTTATAAATTCCCGGCGTCAGTACGACAATTTGCGGAGACGATACCTGAACCGGAGCGATCGAACATAACATTTCATAGAGCTGGGCCGGATAATCGTCGATCGGTAGGATATCGATATTTTCCAATAATTCGGGAAATACCCGTTTGGTAATCACTCGGTTCTCGAGCATATATGAAACGCCTGACGGTACTCTAAGATTGTCTTCCAGCACGTACATAGTACCGTCTTTGTCACGCACCAAGTCGCTTCCGCAGATGTTCGCCCATACGTTATGTCGCGGTTTCATGCCCACGCACTGATGGCGAAAATTTTTGGAACTATTGATAATTTCCGACGGAATCAGACCTTCCTTGATGAATTCCTGTTTGTCATAGACATCGTTAAGGAAACAATTGAGCGCCCGCAGCCGCTGTTTCAAGCCCTTTTCGATGAAACGCCATTCGTCAGCCTCTATGATGCGGGGAATGATATCGAACGGCCAGGCACGGTCGATATTGCCTTCGTCGCTATAAACGGTAAAACTGATTCCCATTTCCAAAATAGCAAGCTCGGCGGCAATCTTGCGTTTTTCAATACTTTCTCGAGTTAATGCATTGAGATATTGGCATAGACTGTGACTTCCCTGCCGAGGTTGAAAACTCGAGAACATCAATTCGTCGTATGAGACATCAGTCTGATAATTGTCCCAAATTCTAGACATGCTGGTACCCTTCGGCTAAGCGCAAGTGAGATAATCACTTTTATAGCACTAAACATGCCATCATCCGGAAGAATTACAATATATTGATTTTATTATATTTTCCAAGAACCCTAAATAACGTGAGGATATCGCCGCACCAAAATAAAGCAATGCTTACCAAAATGTCGTTCATTTCTCATAACCCTTGAAGAGCCACCACTTATCGACCATTTGGTTGAACCATGGCGTACTTGATTATTTAGATTGCTTATATCAACAATTGTCTATTCCATGAAAACGTCTTAATTATCCATCATAAGGTTTAAACCACCGGCTTTAGCCGGTCAGCTTTAGCTGCGATAATTTGCCCAAGGAGGTGGCGATGGACTATAGATACGGCAGCCATACGGTTTACCAAATTGAGTATCATTTTGTTTGGGTTACGAAGTATCGTTATAAAGTGCTGAAGGATGAAATAGCCGAACGAGTGAGAGACTTGGTGCGGCAGACATGCGAAGCCTTTGAGATACGGATTATCAAAGGTGTCGTGAGCAAAGATCATGTGCACATTTTGGTGAGTGCGCCGCCGACTATGGCCCCAAGCGAAATCATGAGGCGAATCAAGGGACGAACTTCGAGCTATCTGTTCGAAGAGTTCCCGCACTTGAAAAAGCGATATTGGGGTCGACATTTTTGAGCCCGCGGTTATTTTTGCGCCACAGTGGGGCAAATGACTGATGAGATGATAAAGCAATATTTGGAGCATCACTTTGAACCTAATCCAAACGATAATTTCAAGATGGAGCCCGACTAAGACGCGTCGTTTAGTCGACGCGTATCCGGACTTTCAGTCCGTTATTGGAACCCACCCGCTTGAGCGGGTGGTTGTTTAGTCCCGCGCCTAGATTTTCTTTTTTCTTGCAATTACCTCACGAAAACGGTCAAATTTCGGTCACCCCCACCTTGATATCTTACCGAAACATCTTCTCCAATCATAAGTGGCCCGCTCTTTTGCTTATTTGGCGACTTATCAACCGTGGCGAGTGTTTTATCATGGCCATATGGGCCTTGCATGCAGTGCATTGCTAACACGATCCCCTTTCAATAAACCAAGGTCGATGAGCGCAATGCTTTGTTCGGGGGTTGCTTTCAAGTCATTCCCATCAAATACCTCGATTAATGCGAATATTTTTTGTTTATAACTATTCAGCGTAATATTGAGAAAATATTTCTTGGACTATTAGTTACTTGCTTAAGAAGTATAGGCGACAAGACAGATGTTTGCTTTGACCACCAAGGAAGGCGATGCCAAGCGCCGAAAAACCATTCGCTCCCATCTAATATTTGCATAATTGATCGCGCTTATAAGGCTTATGCGCTTCGTCGCCAAAGAGAGAATTCGAAATAGCGGGTTATCGTGCCCAGATTTCTTTAACTGCTTGACACCAGCCGGCGCGTTTCCAACGACAACTGTGAATCCTTTCAATCAAATAATTCCTGAACATAAAAAAGGCGCGATAACCCGTGAGGAGGAGAGGGTTAAAGCGCCAATGCTTTAATAACAACATCAAGAAGAGACTAGGGTAAATACATTGCCAGCAATGTATGATTAACTTACAGCATTAATGATGCCATTTCTTGATTATTTCGTAAGCATATGATTTTATAATACATTTTTATTCATCCTAGTTCCCATTATGATAAAACACCGGTTAGGACTGTTGCCCCAAAAAAGTGCTTATGCACTATGTTGAATCAAAATTTTTTTCTACATGCCCTCAAATCGAACTACCGATCGATAAGTAACTAGCAAACCTTAGCCTAATATCTGAATAGATAGAAATTTGCTGGGCCTAATCCGCTTAACTATCAAACAATCAAAGCATTCCCTCTCCATTGTCAACTCATAGAGGAACAATAATTGCTTCCTGTATTTAGTCAAAGCGAGTCGAATAATATTTTCCCTGGGCAATTTACCGGTATTCTTATGTCAAGAATGAGTCATATTAACGTTATCGAAAAGTACGAGGAACATCGCAGCGCCATACATCATCTACTTTCTTCGATCCTGAGCTGTTTTGCCGACCCCAAGATGTTCGAACAAAATCAACACGAATTGATTGAACAACTGAATTCCTTATGTAATTACTACCCCTTTATAAGCTTGCTGTATTTATTGGATGAGAAGGGAAAACAGATCTCTACCAACGTCCCTGGCAGCCATTTTAGACGCAGTCCGAAAACAGGACGCGGAACCGATCGTAGTAACCGCCCTTATTATCTCAAGGCGATTAAATCCGATTCGGTCGTTGTGACGGAACCCTATTTATCCAGTGTGAGACGAGAACTTTGTGTCTCCGCCAGCATTAAAATGAATAATGAAGACCATAGCATTAAAGGTGTTATCGTACTCGACATTGATTTAGCGACAACGATTTCTTTTTTAACTGGCGATAGTAAACGAATTCATTTTGAACCTTATTTCAAAGCAATCTATTCAATTATCGTCACCGGTCTATTCAGCGTGGCCTTCCTACTTTTGTACTTAGCGGCTAAGGAGTGTTGGCTAGTTATCCACCCTCTGCTGACTAACGATGAAAACAAACTGCTGCCGTTCGGCGTCGTGATTTATTTGACTTTAGCATTGGCTATTTTCGATCTGGGTAAAACCACCCTGGAAGAAGAAGTGCTGTTATATAAAGATATTCTGCGCCACAGTTCAACCCGCCGCACCATTACCCGCTTCATCGCCGCCATCATCATCGCCGTGTCGATCGAGGCATTGCTAATGATTTTTAAATCGGCCTTGAAAGAAAGTGGAGAACATATTATTCAGGCGGTATGGGTGATTTTGGCGGCCGGCTTTCTGCTGCTATCTTTAGCTGTCTACATCTATCTTGGCAGCAAATCCGAAGTAATGTTATTAAAACGAAAAAACTCCAAGGAATTCTCGTCATGAATAGCGTTTCCCGCCCCAACAATGAATTACCTCACTGGTTTACCCAAAAAGCGGAAGCTCGACTGCAATTTTTGTACGGATTAGAACGTACTCATGAATTAATGGAGCGTTTATTAGAGCGGTTGCAAGAAGTGCCTCCCCATCCCGCTCCATTAAAAGAAGAACAATGGAACGAGCAGGATATCATTCTGATTACCTATGGCGACACAGTACAACAAGTCAATGAAAAACCCCTGCAAACACTGTACGAATTTCTCACTTTGCATTTGCAGGATTGCATCAATAGCGTACATGTGTTGCCTTATTTTCCTTATAGTTCGGATGACGGCTTTGCAGTCATCGACTATAAAACGGTCGACCCCCAGTTGGGCGAGTGGTCGGATATCGAACGTATCAGTAAAAATTTCCATCTGATGACCGATTTAGTGATCAATCATGTCTCACGTGAAAATCTATGGTTCATCGACTTTCTCAGCCGAAAAGAGCCAGGCTGCCATTATTTTATCGATATGCCGCCGGACACGGATGTCTCCATGGTGGTGCGGCCACGAAGTACGCCGGTGCTTGTTCCCGCCCACACCCACGAAGGGGTCCATCATGTATGGGCGACATTCGGCGAGGACCAAATCGATGTCAATTTTAGCAATCCGGATGTGCTATTTGAATTTATCGATATTTTATTATTGTATATCTCCAAGGGCGCACGATTTATCCGTCTTGATGCGGTCGCTTTTTTGTGGAAAAAAATTGGCACACGTTGCATCAATCTGCGCGAAACCCATGAAGTGGTCAAGTTGTTACGGGATATCGTCGATGTTGTTGCGCCGGGCACTATTTTGATTACCGAAACCAATGTGCCGAACGGGGAGAATCTGAGTTATTTCGGTAACAGTGATGAAGCCCACATGGTCTATCAATTTACCCTACCGCCATTATTACTGCATGCACTACATCACGGTAACAGCCATTTTCTGAGCCAATGGGCCAAAGATACCCCGCGGCCGCAAAAACAATGCACCTATCTGAACTTTATCGCCTCCCATGACGGCATCGGTTTGCGTCCTGCAGAAGGAATCTTGCCGGAACAGGAAGTATTATCGTTAGTCGATGCGATGCACCAGTATGGAGGCTATGTCAGCATGCGTAGCGATCAATTTGGCAAAGAATCTCCTTACGAAATAAACATTACTTTGTTCGATGCCTTGAAGGGTACCCGCAAAGGGCTAGACAATTACCAAGTGCAGAGATTCATCTGCGCCCACACCATCATGCTGGCGCTCCAGGGTATTCCGGCACTTTACATCCATAGCCTGACCGCAACCCCCAACAACTATCAAGGTGTCGAGCAAAGCGGTCGAACGCGCACCATCAACCGGCGCAAATGGCAATATAATGAATTGCTGGATTTGTTAAACAACCCGTCTTCGTCGAATGCCATGACTTTTCACGAATTGAAGCGCTTGTTTAGAATCCGCCGCAAACAACCCGCCTTCCACCCCGATGCGAGACAAGAAACTATTTCTCTGGGAGATAGTTTGTTCGCCTTTTGGCGTATCAGTCCTGATCAGCAACAACGTATTCTGTCGGTCAGCAACATCACTCCGGAAGTTCAGACATTGCAGCTCCCCAAACATCCTTTAGCTTCCGGTTCAGGCGTATGGAGAGATTTAATCGAACGGACCGCTCTCAGCAAGGGAACCCGCAAACTTAAGTTATATCCGTATCAGTCGGCTTGGTTGGAGGCGTTGGATTGACTGAAGATGTCGCTTTATATTCATCATATGGTAAATTTCGGCACAGGGGCGCCTATAAGAGCATGCCGTTCATCCATCACCTACATTAACGAAGATGATATGAATCATAGCCAATGAAATTTTTAGGCGCTGGATAAATCTTGCAGACTTTATGACAACAAACCTTTTGTCGAAATCTCAGCTTATCCTGCAGCCTTGGAGAAATGTCGAAATTAGGAGTCAGAGCAGTATATATTGTCAACCAACTTGTACTTCTTGGGAAATTCAGTGTTTATAGACATCTAGCTGGAAAAGCGTCTTGTTATACTGAAATTCGATGACATTTTATTGTGTTCGTTCAGGCTTGAGTGAGGCGGTTGTTTACGTGTTTTAAACCTGGACGGCGACGCTGTCATTTTGTTGTCACGAATTCACGCTAAATTTGCCTGTTTTTAGAATGGTTAACCGAGAGAATGAATATAAAGTATAAGGCGCATCCCTGGCACGGTATCGAGGTCGGCCGGAGAGCCCCCGAGATCGTTACGGCGTTTATCGAAATCGTTCCCACTGATACAGTCAAATACGAAATCGATAAATTCAGCGGTTATTTGAAAGTCGATCGGCCGCAAAAATTTTCCAATACGATCCCAACTCTGTATGGCTTTATCCCGCAGACCTATTGCGCGGAAAAGATTGCCGAATTTGCCACGCTGAAATCCGGGAAAAAGGTATCTCAAGGGGATAAGGACCCGTTGGATATTTGTGTCTTGAGCGAACGCAATGTGATGCATGGAGATATTTTACTGGAAGCGATACCGATCGGCGGTTTTCGCCTGTTGGATAGGGGCGAGGCGGACGATAAGATTATCGCCGTGATGAAAGGTGATGAATTTCATGAGCAATGGAACGACATTTCCGATTGTCCGAAATCCTATATCAACCGACTCAAGCATTATTTTCTCACCTATAAGAACCTGCCAGGCGAGGAGATGACGTGTAAAATCGCCAATGTTTATGGCCGTGAGGAAGCGCATGAAGTCATCAGACGTGCCATGGAAGACTATAAAAACCTGGTGCGAGAATGTAAAAAAGGAAAATCCATCAAGCGGATTTTTGGTGTCTGATGTCTTCGCCATCGAGCATGAAAACCATTTGCTCGGCGATGCTGATACAGTGAGTTCCGCAGCGTAACAATCCATTGATGATTTGCATGCTATCAAGGGTGGGGCCGATTAATCGAACCTCCCTGGTCAGCATGTTCAACTGGCGAACCAGGCTTTCTTCGAGTTCTTGATGACAAAAATCTTCGCTACGAATGAGTTGATAGGCTTCCTGGGCTGAGCATTGTTCGATGCAATGAATGGTTTTATCCAGCACGGCTTTGATGACTTTCGCGATGGTATTGATTTCCGGGAGTATTTTGGGTTGGGGCAGGGCCATTTCGTCGGTATATAGGTCGATGACAAGGCCGCCGATTTTGACCAGCTCATCCCCGATTCTTTCCAATTCGGTAACGGTCTTCGATGTTGCTATGATGGTGCGCAGATCGTTCGCCAGCGGCGTTTGCCTGGCCAATATTTCGATCACCTCGGCATCGATGGTGACTTCGAACTGATCTATCACATTGTCTTGTTGCATCGCTTTTACCGCCAAATCCGTGCTCTTTTGATTGATGGCTAACACGATCGTGTCGAATTGCTCAATAATCAGGTTTGCCATCGTCAGCACTTGGTTATGCAGACAATTCAAATCGCCGTCGAAAGGGTGGTAGGTGTGAGCTTTCATTAAATGTGTCGAGATTGGGGGTAGTGGTTAGAGTATTTTATAACTCTTTTTTGTTACTAAAATATGACTGCTTGGCGGCAAAACTACTTGTTTGCTTCAAGCGTCAACGCTCCGTTACAATGGCCGGCCGATCGATCAGGACTTTACACCATGTTTGAGCTATATCTTGACAGTGCGGATCTGGAACGGATCGCGCGATTCAATGAATGCCTGCCATTAGCCGGCATCACGACCAATCCTTCCATTCTGGCGGCAGCCGGTATAGGCGTGAATCAATTTTTGAGCGAAGCGAGCAAGATTTTAGGCGATAACGCGCGTTTCCATGTTCAGGTCGTTAGCGCCGATATCGACGGTATGCTGGCCGAAGCCAGAAAACTGCATGACCTGCCTTATGATATTGTGGTTAAGGTGCCAACAACGGAAACCGGCTTGGCGGCCATGAAGCGCATTAAGACTGATAACATCCCGTTTTTGGCGACTGCCATTTATTCGGTCCAGCAAGGTTTTTTAGCGGCGCTCTGCGGGGCCGATTATTTGGCGCCTTATGTCAACCGAATCGATAATTTGGGCATGGATGGGATCGGCGTTGTCGCCGATTTGCAGTCATTGCTGGAACGGCAAGGGATGACCAGCAAAATTCTGGCGGCCAGCTTCAAAAGTACACGGCAGGCATTGGCGATTATGCAATGCGGTGCCGCCGCGGTCACGCTGCCGCTGGATGTGGCCGAGCGAATGTTGTCCCACCCAGCCGTGCAGCCGGCCGTCGATTGTTTCGGGGCGGATTGGCGAGCGGCATTTGGCGATAAGCTGTCCCATGAAAGCTGAACTGGGCAAATGAGAGACAGAGAGAGTTCGTTAATCTTGCTGTTGTATTTGAAGACGAAATAGGATCGTGCCCCAATTTTGAATTTGCGTTATCCTTTGCTTTAAGGCGGTTTTGGACAGGAGCAGGCGGATGATGCATTTGGTTACCGGAGCGACGGGGCAGATTGGCTCGGAATTATTGCCGGCTTTGGCCGAGGTATATGGCGCCGATCATGTGATTGCGGTGGGACATCGGCGCGAACCCGCGGCGGATATGCCGGTGGCGGCTTATTGTAGCCTGGATATTCGCGACCAGGCCGCTTTGAAGAAGATCGTCGCCAAGCATCGGATCGCTTGCATTTATCATTTGGCGGCATTGTTATCCGCGGTCGCCGAGGCTCGTCCCCAATTGGCTTGGGACATCAACATGAATGGGCTGTTCAACGTGCTGGAAGTGGCCAGGGAACATCAGTGCGCGGTGTTCTTTCCTTCTTCCATCGGCGCTTTCGGTCCTAACACGCCAAAGATCGACACCCCCCAGGATACCTTGCAACGTCCCAGCACTGTCTACGGTATCAGCAAGGTAGCCGGCGAGTTGTTGTGCGATTACTACCAGCGACGTTACGGAGTCGATGCGCGCGGGTTGCGTTTCCCTGGTTTAATTTCCTACCGAACGCCGCCGGGAGGCGGCACCACCGATTACGCCGTGGAGATATTCGCCGCGGCTTTGCAAAACCGGCGTTATCAATGTTTTTTAAAAGCCGATACGCAATTGGACATGATGTATATGCCCGATGCCATCGCCGCGATCATCCAATTGATGCAGGCCAACCCGTCTGAATTACAACATCATAACGCCTTTAATATCACCGCGATGAGTTTCACGCCGGAACAACTGGCGGCAGAAATCCGCAAGCATATCCCCGATTTCAATATCGATTATCGGATCGATCCGATTCGGCAAGGGATTGCCGATTCCTGGCCGGCGCACATGGACGATCAGGCGGCCAGGAAGGAATGGGGCTGGCAACCGCGATACGATTTACCGGCCATGGTCAGCGATATGCTACTACACATGAGGTAAACGCGATGAGTACAGAGAAACTATTGCCGTTGTTGCAGCGGCAGGTGGAAAATTTAAGGGAGCAAGGCATTGCCAAGGGGCGGGAAAACATCATCACCGGTTTTGTCGAGGCCGGCGAAGGCTTCGGCCCCAGGGTGTTGCTACGGGATTATCCCGACCGCCGGTTTTTACGAATGAATTCCAATTCCTATCTGGGGCTAGGCAGGAACCCAAGGGTGATCGCAGCGGAAACGGCCGCCGCCGAGCATTTTGGTGCCGGGCCCGGCGCGGTCAGGTTCATTAGCGGTACGTTCCAGGCTCATATCGATTTGGAACGGCGATTAGCCGCATTCCACGGCCGCGAAGCGGCGATGTTGTTCAGCGCCGCTTATGCGACGGTGATCGGCGTGTTGCCCGCGTTGATCGACGAAGCAACGTTGGTGGTTAGCGACGAATTGAATCACAACTGCATTATCAAGGCGTTGCGTCTGGCCAAACCGGGTGAAAAGGCCGTTTATCCGCACTTGGATATGGCCGCTCTGGAACATATTTTGAGTGTTCACCGGGGGCAATTTAAGCGGGTTTGCGTCGTCAGCGACGGCGTGTTCAGCATGCGCGGCGATCATGCTCCGCTGGACGAAATCGCAGCCTGTTGCCGACGTCACGAGGCGGATTACGAACAAGGAGTGATAACCGTGATCGACGATTCGCACGGCGTCGGCGCCTTGGGCGTGACGGGGCGCGGCTGCGAGGACATCTGTGGCGCTAGGGCCGATCTGTTGGTCGCGACCCTGGGCAAGGCTTTCGGCGTGAATGGCGGATATGTCGTGGGGAAGCAAGAAATGATCGATTACTTACGTGAGACGGCCGCCAGCTATATTTATTCCAATCCGATCACGCCGGCGGAGGCGGCGGCCGCCCGCATCGCCGTGGAAATAGTCGATAGCGCGGAAGGCAGGCAATTATTAGAAACATTGCGTCAGCGAACGACGAAATTGAGAAACGGCATCGTCCACGCCGGTTATGAAACAGTGCCGGGCGAACATCCGGTCGTTCCGATTCTGGTTCGCGACACCGCTAAAACCAGTGCGCTGGTGAAGCATTTATTCGCTCGCGATATTCTTGTGACTGGGTTGAATTATCCGGTCGTGCCTAAGGGCGAACAGGAAATCAGAGTGCAGGTTTCGACCGAGCACAGTGAGCGGGATATCGATTATATTCTCTCGGCATTGACGTCGTTTTGACAGCATTACGTTGATCGAAAAACGGCCGGGTGGGGCGGTTTCCCTTTTTGGGGAGATGAGGAATGTTGAGATAAGACGTCAGAAAAAGAGCAATATTGTAAAGTAATTTTGTGACAAGATAATGAAACTGATGCAAAAATTGTTTCTTGAATGGAAGCAAATTGATTATTTGGCGAGATATTGTTTCTTTTTGTGTCATCAATTATAGTTTGCGCGACTCAAACGTAACGTGAAAAAATTATGAGGACTATGATTATGAGCGAAATAAAAAGAGATATTTTGGTCGGTTTGCTGTTCATCAGCGGAATCTTTGGCTTTCTATCCGGTGAATTTATCGTGTCGACGTTGGTTTTTGCCGCCGCTTCGCTATTCAGTAACCTGGATAAGAGACCGGAGCAAAGCTGTTAAAAGCTTTGTTCCGTCCTATTCTGATAATTTCCCCATGCTAAAAATACCAGTCGCTTCTTTATCCAACCGTAACCAGGCAGTCTGGTTTCTAAATCCCAATCCTATCCGTCCAGGCAATTCAAAAAATTTTGCAATGAAATTATATTGATGGATTGCTGTTTTTGAGCTTCTTGTTTATCTTTCACCGTATTGTAGCCCCAGTCGGCGAAAAACAGCTTGATCGTCTGCAGTTTGTCGTTTCGCAGTATCTTTAATAGGGTCGGCAAGCGATCTTCGACGAAATGAATGATTTGCTCCGGGTGTTGCTTCAATAGGCCGGCTAACACCTCTTCCTTGTTCATGTTGCGGTCCAAGCCAAAAATTCGTTCGGCGGGCATCCTGATATGATTGGCGGCAAGTATCTGGCTGACGAATCGTTCCTGTTTAGTGGTGACGATATACCAAATGCTCCGGTCGGCGAGGCCGTTCAATTTTTCCGCTACGCCGGGAAACAGCGGATTCATTCGACACCATTCGGTAGGTAACGCTTCGATCCATCGATCCCTGACTTCGCCGAACAGACGTTTCAGTTCTGTGATGTCGAGTTCGTTTTGCGTCAGAATTTCCAGTTTTTTTTGTTCGAAATGTTGCAGCAGTGAAGCTATGCTTTCGCCATTATGCAGAAGTCGCATAGCAAGTATCGATTCGTAGCCGGTTTCGATAATGGGCCGAGCTTGGCGGAATTGTTCGACCAGTTCAGGCGGCGGCAGCGGCGTTTCCATGTCGTTCCAGAGGTGGGTTGCCGCTTTCCAGCCGGCGATACCGGTTTCAATTGCACTGTCGCAGATGACGCCATCGAAATCCAGCGCGTGAATGACTGATTGTTCCATAAGGGGGTGGTTGGCTAGAGTCTACAAAAATGAAAATTATACTTCAGTGCTTCAGCATCCTATGGCGATTGATTGTATATTGATTCAGCCGGAAAAGCGCACCCATTGCGATGACGGTTTGCGCGAGTTGTTTGATTATTGGGGAACGTGAGCGTCAATTGCCTTAATAATCACGCGGCAATCGTGCCGCCAATTCATCCCATTCAATTGTGACTTCAGGCAGGATACCGACCGTGGTCGTTCCTTGTAATTCCACGATTTCCGGTTTGCCGTATTCGATTTCGTTTAAACGGTAAATCGTCAATACCCTGTCAATAGGATGAACCAACCAATATTCCCGAACGCCATGGCGCTGATAGATTTTGAGTTTGTTGATTTGGTCGTGGCTGGCGGTGGATGGAGATAAGACTTCCACGACCCAGTCGGGTGCGCCGCGCACCCCGCGACGGTCCAACTTATTGTCATCGCAAACCACTAATACATCGGGCTGTACCACGGTATCGATAAATTCGTCGGCTTCGTCGTGCTTGGGTAGGCGGACATCAACCGGTGCGATGAAAGGGCGGCAAGGTTTATTACGCAAAGCCCGCATGGCTTGAAAGTAGATTTCCCCAGCGACATCCTGATGAGCGAGGTCTGGCGCAGGCGACATCAAGTAGGCATCGCCGTCGATGAGCTCGTAACGCACATCGTCCGGCCAACTTAGATAGTCCTGATAATTATGATGTTGGCTATCTTTTAACGGCAGCCCCATGCTGTTCTCCGCAGAATTTTAGAATCCCGAGTATGGTAACCGAATTCGTTAAAGAGGGTAAATATGAGGGATAAAAAGGGTAGACGGATTTGGGTCGCTATAGTTGCTATCAACTATAGCGACCCAAAATTTCATCCCTCGGCACCGGTTTCGATAATGGAATTTTCGAACACCACTACTGAGCGAGCGTTGATGTAATATTGGGTTTCGTTAATCGGTGTTTGTTCCGCCCTGGGAATAATTTCGTGAGGCGACGGTAAAGAGGTATCCACCGATAGATTCCAAATTCTGCCATCAATATCGGGTAGGGTGGCGCTATGTTGGTGCTCCGACATGTTAATGACGATATGCACGTCGGGCTCCTTGGGGTCGAGGGCCGCGACGGTGAAAGCAAGCAACTGTGAATCGTGGTCATGCCAATCGGGGGTTTCGCCGGGCTGTAATCCGCTCCAGGTGATATCGGCGATGTCCCGGTTCTTAAGTTTTTTGCCGCTGAAAAAATGCCTCCGCATCAAGGCCGTATGTCTTTTACGGAGCTTAATCATCAGCCGCACAAAGCGCACCATGTCGGCATTTTGCTCGGCCTTGTTCCAGTCCAACCAGGTCAGCTCGTTATTTTGACAATAACAATTGTTGTTACCATGCTGGGTATGCAAAAATTCATCGCCGGCCAATAACATGGGGACGCCCTGGCTGAGCAATAATATTGCGAAAACATTTTTCACTTGTTTCCGGCGTAATGCCTGAATTTCAGGATTGTCGGTCTCCCCTTCGACGCCGCAGTTGTAGCTGAGATTATGGTTGCAGCCATCGCGATTATGTTCGCCGTTGGCGAGGTTATGCTTTTCGTTATAGCTGAATAAATCGTATAAGGTGAAGCCGTCATGGCAGGTGACGAAATTGATACTACTGATCGGGAGACGATGTTGATGCTCATACAAATCGCTGCTGCCGCAGATGCGCGTGGCGACATCTCTGATTAACCCCTTGTCGCCGCGCACGAATTGACGGATGACATCCCGGTAAATGCCGTTCCATTCGGCCCAGCGGTAACCCGGAAAACAACCGACTTGATAGAGACCGGTAGCATCCCAGGCTTCGGCGATCAATTTGGTCTTTGCCAGCAATTCCGATAGTTCGATCCCCCAGACGATAGGAGGGTCTTGCAATACCGTGCCGTCTTCGCTGCGCGACAAGGCGCTTGCCAAGTCGAAGCGGAAACCGTCGACATGCATGTCGCGCACCCAGTATTCCAGGCAACTGATGATGAAGCGAGATACCAGTGGGTGGTTGGCGTTGACGGTGTTGCCGCAGCCGGTATAGTCGTGAAAAATGCTTTTATCCACTTTATCGATCAGATAAAAGCTGTTACCGATGATGCCCTTGAAATTGATGACCGGTCCGTCGGCGCCCGCTTCGGAAGTATGGTTGAACACCACGTCCATGATGACGCCGATGCCGGCTTTATGCAGGGCCTTGACCAGGTCGCGGAATTCCTTCTGGTGAGTGCCTTGGTCCGGCGTCGAGCAATAACCGGGGTGAGGGCTGAAGAAGCTGTGGGTGCTGTAACCCCAGTAATTTTCTAATCCCAGCTCGGCGGTATGTTCGGGCACATCCTGTTCGTCGAAAGCCATCACTGGCAGTAGTTCGACATGGGTGATGCCCAGTTCCTTGAGGTAGGGGATTTTTTCTATCAGCCCTAAGAAGGTGCCGGGGTTAGTCACTTCGGCCGACGGGTGGCGGGTAAAACCTCCTACATGCAGTTCATAAATAATGGCTTTTTCACTGCGGATGGCCAGCGGTTTATCGCCTTCCCAATTATAATGATCATCCACGACGACACTACGCATGGAACAGTGGCCATTATTTCCCGGCAGGCAGGCGGCAGTCCTGTCCCAATGTTTGTCGCTGACTGCTTTAGCCCATGGATCAAGCAGATGTTTGTCCGGATCGAAACGCAGACCGCTGTGCCGGGTGTCTGTGGGACCTTTTATGCGCCAAGTATACCAAGTGCCAGCGGGCAGATGTTTTACAAATACATGCCAAGAAAAGAAGGTACGATTGCGGTCTTTGTGTAACTGGATTGTCTGGAAGGGCTCCTTGCAATCTACCGACTTGAACAGTAATAGCTCCACTTCTTCGGCGTGACGGCTGAAAATGGAAAAATTGACGCCGCCATCGTTGAGCTTGGCTCCATGAGGGTAGGGGCTTCCGGGTTTGACTTTAAATCCGACGCTCTGCATGTTGTTGAATAGGGTGAATTTTAAAATGCGTCATTTTACTGCATATAAACAGCGAAATGCGTATTTTTATATCGAAAAACCGCTAATTAAACGAAAATGTCTTGTTTTTTCATGTAATAAATTAATGACAACTATAAATGCCTTGCATAAATGAACGTCAACAGGTAGAGTTTTCAAGCGTTCATGGTTAGTTGTGTTCGTCCGGAGACAACATTGACCCTTCGTTGGCAAGAGAGGTCATTATTAATTACCCCTGCTCATTGCTGATGGAAGAAATAAGTCAAAGTCTTCCATCCCGACCCGGAAAAGCTCCAGGGATGAGTGTGTCCGGATGGCTGATTTTTTCAGATAATGATAGTCCGGCCAAGCATGTCGGCTGTATGGAAGCTCAAAATACTTTATCATTGCGGGAGATGGCGACTTCTCAGAGTAGGCACGGTTCCCGAATCAGGCTGTCACCTAGGGAAATGCTGGTTATTAGCGAACAGGTCAGTCGCGATTTTAGTCCGAAATACTCCAGCCACTTTTTGGGAAAAAAGCCCTCAATCAAACTGGCGCCACAAGAGATGCGGTCAATTAGCGAAGAAATTAGTCGTGAATTTGCCGTACGGGCTTCACCCCAAATACCTCACTCGGAAATCGTATTGTTGCCGGTCGACCCGGACCACTTGCACGCCTACTGGCATCTCGATGAAGAGCAATTGCGGAAGGAGGGAAGTCATCCGCTGACATTGCGAATTTACGCCATGCTCGAGGACCAAGCCGTGCCCGGCGAAAAGCCGAACTGGTTTGACTTGCCGATTGAGTCCGGCCTAAATCAGTTTAAAGTGACCGTACCGGCAATGATGACCGGCAATTATTATTCCGCGGCTATCGGCTGGCGACCGACTGAACGGCATTTTGCTTCCTTTGCCTGTTCCGAGACCACTTATATCCCACGGACACCGTTTGTCGAATCGGGCAAGCCTACAAGGCTTCAGCAAGGTCGTCGATTTATGCATGGCAATGCCTCCGGGGGAGGAAAGCGCAGTTAATGAAACAAGGATTTCTCAATATTATTCTTCACGCTCATCTCCCTTATGTACGGCATCCCGAATATGAACGCTTTTTCGAGGAAAGCTGGCTGTTCGAGGCCATCACGGAGTGTTATGTGCCATTAGTGGCGATGCTCGACCGATTGCAGGCCGACCGGGTCGATTATCGTTTGAGCCTGTCGTTGTCGCCGACGTTGATCACGCTGTTGCGGGATGAGTTATTGCGAAGCCGGTATTTGGACCATCTGAATCGTTTATTGGAGCTGGCCGACAAGGAAATTGAACGAACCCGCGAGCACCCCGATTATTACAAACTTGCCGTGTGGTACCGGGAATTGTTCAAAGAGACGTTGCGGATTTATCGGGACCAATATCGAGGCGATTTACTGACGGCTTTCAAAAAACACCAGGCCTCCGGCAAGTTGGAACTGCTTACAACCGCCGCGACCCACGGTTATCTGCCGTTATTGAATACCAGTTTGACCTCGGTGCGCTGTCAAATCAACACCGGTATCGACACTTTTCATGACGCTTTTGGGTTCAGGCCGGATGGGTTTTGGTTGCCCGAATGCGGTTATTATCCAGGACTGGAACAGAGTCTGCGGGAGGCCGGAATTCGTTATTTTTTCGTCGATAGCCACGGTATTCTGGATGCGTCAATCGAGCCGGTTCATGGGGTTTATGCCCCCCTCGATTGTGGTAACGGCGTGTGCGCATTCGGCCGGGATCCTCACTCGTCTCGGCAAGTATGGAGCGCGGAGGAAGGTTATCCCGGTCATGTCGATTATCGTGAATTTTACAGCGATATCGGCTTCGAGTTGGACTTGGATTACGTTGGGCCTTATATGCTCGACGACGAAACGCGCATCAATACCGGCATCAAATATCATCGAGTGACCGGCGAAGGCGTCGAAAAGGCGATCTACCGACCCGAGCTCGCCAGCATCAGGGCCAAGCAACATGCCGCTGATTTTATTCAACAACGGCGGCGGCAATGCGATAAATTGAGCGCTACGATGGAACGCTCTCCCGTTGTCGTGGCTCCCTTCGATGCCGAGTTATTTGGACACTGGTGGTTTGAAGGGCCGCAGTGGCTGGAGCAAGTGTTGCGGTTGGCGGCCAATGACGAAAGCAACATCCGTTTACAAACGAGCAAGGAATATCTACTGCGCTATCCCCAGCAACAGCAGGCGACACCTTCGGCGTCCAGTTGGGGGAATGAAGGGTATTCTTCCTATTGGCTCAATGACAGTAACGATTGGATTTACCCGTTATTACATCAAGCCGCCGCCGAAATGGAAAAATTGGCCGAAGATTTGCTTGGATTGACGGTGAGCGAGTTACAACGCCGCGGGTTGAATCAGGCATTGCGTTCGGTTTTGCTGGCGCAAGCTTCTGATTGGCCTTTTATCATGAAATCCGGGACCGACGCCGATTATGCGCGAAAGCGGATCACCGATCATCTGGCGCGTTTCAATTACCTGCACGATTGTATTCGCAAAAACCGTATCGACGAGCGTTACTTGACCGCGTTGGAAATCATGGACGATATTTTTCCGGCTATCGATTATAGAACTTATACCGGCAGCACCTCGAAATTCGGTACAATCTTGCCTGCTTTGCCCGAATGACAGTTGGAGCAAGGGGGTTGCCACTAAGACCGGCGGATCAATGATGGAACGGCTGTATGTTGAGATATGGTTGATTAGCCACGCAATGGAGAAAAATCGATGAAACCGATTCAGCTGATATACGTTGAAAATGTCATCAGCAGAAAGAAAAAGGTGCCCCGGCAGGAGCTGACCTTTTTCATGCGGGTAAAAAATGTCAGCTATGACAAGCGAGTCGATGTCATCTGGTCGGGCGAGGATGGCGTCTGGCACACCCTGCCGGTGCAGTACCATAGTCATTGGCATGACGATGTCGAGAATTGGATGGTTCGAACCAGTTTTCCCCTGACTGCCAACCAAGCATTGCCTGGTAATATCCGCTTCGGTTTACGTTATCGGGTCGAAGGTCAGGAATTCTGGGACAACAGCCATGGCCATAATTACGAAAGCCAGGCCGACTCGGGTATTCAATTAGGGCCGGAAATTCTGGTGCATAACGTTGGTTTTCACAACCAATTGCAGGAAGGGCAGAAAACCCTGCCGATCACCGTGGTTTTGGATAAAACGGTGCATGCCGAAAAAGTCACGATTCATTGGACCGTGGATAATTGGCAGCATACCTTCAAGACCACCTGCCATTGCAAGAAAAATTACTGGGATGGCAAGGCCAAGAGTAACGCGCGTAATCCGAACCAATATGGTGCACAAGTTTGGAGCGGCCGCCTCAGAATTGGGAGCGCCTTCCGTTTGCAGTACAGTATTTGCTGCGAAGCGCACGGCCAAATACTGTGGGATAATAACGAAGGGCGCAATTATGTCGCCAGTCGTAAGCCGTTGACCGTGATGATCTTGAATTTGCATTGTTATCAGGAAACGGAGCAAGACCAGAAGTTTTGGCAGATCGCCAAGGCCATCGACGAACAACAAGTCGACATCGTTTGTTTTCAAGAAGTTGCGGAACATTGGAGCGGCGGCCATGGCGATTGGGAATCCAATTCGGCCAACATCATCAATCAACGCCTGCACGCGCCCTATCATATAGTGGCCGATTGGTCGCATCTGGGTTTCGACAAATACCGCGAGGGCGTCGCGATTTTAAGCCGTTTCCCGCCGCTTAAACAGGAAGGGCGTTATGTGTCGGACAGCGACGATATCTACAGCATTCATTCGCGCAAAGTCGTCATGGCGCAGGTGCGGATACCGTACATGGGGGTGGTTAATTTTTTTTCCGCCCACCTGAGTTGGTGGGAAGATGGTTTCGAGCAGCAATTTCAGCGTTTGTGCGCATGGGCTTCAAGCAAGCAGACGAAACAGGTCAAGGGCACACTGCTCTGCGGCGATTTCAATATCGCCGCGGGTTCAGAGGGGTATCAGCTGGTGGTCAACAGCCACGAATATGAAGATCAGTATCTTCAGGCCAACGAACAGGGCTTGTTCGAGAAGGTTTTTCGCGTCAATGACCCCCATTGGCGCGATTATCTAGCTGACGACTACCGGATTGATTATATTTTTATGAATAAGGAGAGTTCCTTGCAGGTAACCACGGCGCGTGTAGTGTTTACCGAACAGGATTATGGTCGTGTTTCCGATCATTGCGGCTTTATCATGACATTCGAGCCGAAGTGATGGCACTTTTATTGCTTCGACAGTCGGCAAAGAACTAAGAAATACTTAAGAGGTGACAATGCAGTTCGCTGAACAATACGCCAGACCTTTTTTTGGCCAGTTAGGAGGGTATTTTCAACGGATCAACGATTTCAGGGATACCTTCGATATTCGCTGGGGGAAGATCGATTTCGAGATGTATCATGGCGTATCGGCAAATTTGAAGGTGATTCTGAAGGTCTATCGAGATAATCACGTTTGCGAAACCTACATTGTCGATACCGACCCTTACGATATTCAATGGGACCGACATAAACGCAGCACGCGGGATTTTTATGTATATCCGTTTTCGACCCATTTCGGCAAAATCAATTGTATCAAGATTGCCTATGTCGTCCATATTAACGAACATTCCATTCCGTCGGAGAAAGAATATATTTTCATGGATTGGCATCAATTGCAGGATGGTTATCCGCAGCAGCGCCATATCAATGGCGAATGGTGCACGCCGAATCATTACCGGACCTATGAATTAAATGCGGCGGAATTGCAAAGCGACGTCGATTGGTACAACCATCATTTCGAATCCTTGCATTTGACTCCTAAGTTTACCAAGGGGCAGCCGCATCATCCCTATCATCCCAAGCGTTTCATCCATGACCATATCGAAAAGGTCATACATTGCAAATGGCAGAACCCCGACCGGTTTTGCACCATCAAAGTCAGCGTCGATTGTATCGACGACAATGATTTCATCAATCACCTGATTCACGCCAGCGAGCAGGGGGTTTTCGTCCAGTGTGTCGTCGACTGGCGCAAGATGACGATGACCAACAGCCATACCTATGCCCGCCTGAAGCAGTCGAGAGTCGAACTCGTCGGCGTGTTCTGTACGCCCAAGCATCACTTGATCGAAGTGGAACCGGACATGCATACCAAGTTCATCATCTTCAACGACGAAGATGCTATCCTGGGGTCGTTCAACATTACCTTCGATCGTTGGTGGGCCAATTGGGAGTCCGGCATGACCTTCCATTCCAAGGGGGTTTGCCGTTTGCTGGACAACATTTTCCAAAGCCAGCGTGGCGGCGTGATCCAGAAGTACGGTATCGACCCGCTTAGCCATTTCAATCTGTTGTATACTTTCGGCCGCCACACGATGTTGAACGGGCAGAAATACCTGCCGCACCACGCCATCCTGGCGGAGATTCACCGCGCCCGCCATTCCATCCGCATTTGCCTGTTTTTAATCGGCGATTTGTTGGGCGACCATCATGACAGTGTCGTTAATGCCCTGATACAGGCTTGGCATCGCGGCGTCGATGTGCATATTTTATTCAACGGCCATTTGGCGCGACAGGGTCGGATCGGCGTCGAACGGAGCATGCATGATGAATTGAACCGGCCGTTACTGCCGGCCGTGCAACGATTGAAGGATGCCGGTATTCCGATCGGCCTGGTTTACGGACAAGACGACCATCCGGTGCCTTATTCGCCGATCCATTCCAAATATTGCGTCATCGACGATTACATCGTCATCGAAGGCAGTTTTAATTGGTATAACACTTCGGTTTTTTCACACGACTTGATAGTCGTTGCCGCCAATCATGAGGTGGCGAAACCCTATCTGTATGAATTCGATGAAATACGCCGAAGTTTCAGAGTCTTTTATTAATTATTAGCCATGTGGTTACGAGCCCGTTGTGATCTGACTTTCGAAATCAAAGTGCCAACGCCGTTCATTCTGATGTTGCGGCCCCGCAGCGGTTACCAGCAATGGGTGGCCAGGGAAGAATATACCTTGCTTCCCAATGTCGTTGCCTTTGAATACACCGATGGCTACGGCAATCTTTGCCAACGCTTGCTCGCACCCGTTGGCCGGTTTTCCGTGCACACCTCCTCGGAAGTGATGACGGCCGACTCCATCGATCAAGCGCCGGGCGCTCCATTTAACGAAATTCCAACATTGCCGGAAAGTGTATTAGCCTATCTGCTACCGAGTCGTTATTGCGAAGTGGATCGCTTTGGCAGTCTCGCCACGGAGATTACTTCGGGAGAATTGCCCGGCTACGATCAGGTCGCCGCTATTGTCGGCTGGCTCAGGCAGAACATCCGTTATTGTCCCGGTTCGAGCGTGATACCATTATCGGCCATCGAGATTAACCAACAGCAACAAGGCGTCTGCCGGGATTTGGCTCATCTTGGCATCGCGCTATGCCGTGCCCTCTGCATACCCGCTCGTATGGTGGTCGGTTATCTCTATGGTCTGCAGCCAATGGAACTGCATGCTTGGTTCGAAGCTTATGTCGGCGGACGATGGTATACGTTCGATGCGACCCAGGCGCAGTTACAAAGTGGATATATAGCCGTCGGCTATGGGCGGGATGCGGCCGACGTGGCCATTTATAATCAGTTTGGTCCAGCGGTTAGCCCAATTGCCCAGGATGTCGGAGTTGAACAAATAGCGCCCCCCGCCTAAACCGCGAATAAGTGATTAGAAAGATGGCGTATTGTTGGGTTACGGAGGAACCACAAATCATAGAACCGACCGGACTGGCTTGGAACAAAGTAAAAAGCTCGTCTACTATGTAATCTTATATGATTGTTGAGAAATTATCGTTAGTTATTTCCGATGGTTTATCGGACATCCCGTTTGGGCGCAGTAGCCGAAATAACCTCGGCCGTTGAATAAATAGTCTAAAATGGAAAAGTATTCTATAAGCCAAAAAACAAGGCTTGCAGATACTGCATTTCGACGGCGTATTTCATGAGTCGCGTATTAGACAGGAAGTATAAATAACAACTAGGGTTGCAAATGAATAAAAAATCAATTTTTGTCACCGGCGGGGCCGGATTCATAGGTTCCGCTGTCATTCGTTATCTGATCGAGGAAACCGATCATGAAATCTTCAACATCGATAAATTGACCTATGCCGGTAATCTCGAGTCGTTGGCCGGTGTCATAGAAAATCCGCGTTACCATTTCGCCCAAGTTGATATTTGCGATGCGGATAAGGTCTCGCACTTGTTTGTCGAGCACCACCCCGACATTGTCATGCATCTGGCGGCGGAATCGCATGTGGATCGATCAATCGACGGGCCGGCGCAATTCATCCAGTCCAATATCGTCGGGACTTATATATTGTTGGAGGCGGCGCGAAATTATTGGTTGGAATTAGACGGCGAGGAAAAAGCCTCATTTCGTTTTCACCACATTTCGACCGATGAAGTTTATGGCGCCTTGGGAAAAACCGGTTTGTTTACCGAACAAACCCCTTACGATCCCAGTTCTCCCTACTCCGCCAGTAAGGCGTCGTCGGATCATTTGGTCAGAGCCTGGCATCGAACCTTCGGTTTGCCGATTTTGATTACCAATTGCTCCAACAATTATGGCCCTTATCAGTTTCCCGAAAAGCTGATTCCGTTGGTGACCCTGAATGCGTTGGAAGGCAAGCCGCTGCCGATTTATGGCAAGGGCGATCAGATACGCGATTGGCTGTATGTCGACGATCATGCTCGCGCTTTGTACGAAGTCGTGACGAGAGGCAAGGTCGGCGAAACCTATAATATCGGCGGACATAATGAAAAAACCAATCTTGAGGTGGTGAAAGCTATTTGCGCCATTCTGGACGAACTGAAGCCGGACCATCCCAACGGAATTTCCCGTTACGAGGAATTGATTACCCATGTGCAAGACCGCCCCGGCCATGATCAACGCTATGCCATCGATGCCGGGAAAATTGCCGGCGAGCTGGGCTGGAAGCCGCAGGAAACCTTCACCAGCGGCATACGCAAGACTATACAATGGTATTTGGATAATCCCGGATGGTGGCAACGGGTTCAGGATGGTAGTTATCAACGTGAACGGCTTGGTTTGAATACAGGAGGCTGATCGATGAAAGGCATTATTCTGGCGGGCGGCTCCGGCACGCGCCTGCACCCGGTGACTCTGGCTGTGTCCAAGCAGTTGCTGCCGGTCCATGACAAGCCGATGATTTATTATCCGTTGAGCGTGTTGATGTTGGCCGGAATCAGGGAGGTGCTGGTCATTTCGACACCGGAAGACATCGGCCGTTTCGAATATTTGTTGGGCGAAGGCAAACAATGGGGAATCGACATCAGTTATGCGGTGCAGCCGGCGCCCGAGGGATTGGCTCAGGCATTCATTATCGGTGAGGACTTTGTCGCTTCCGATACCTGTGCGCTGGTGCTCGGTGACAATCTGTTTTATGGCCATGATTTCGAACCGATGTTGAAGCGGGCGGCGCAAAAGCAGGAGGGCGCGACCGTGTTTGCCTATCCGGTGCAGGACCCGGAACGCTATGGCGTGGTTGAATTCGGCGAGGATGGCGTCGCCGTCAGTCTGGAGGAAAAGCCGCCCCGGCCGCGCTCCCGTTATGCCGTGACCGGCCTGTATTTTTACGATAATCAAGTGGTCGATATCGCCAAGTCGATCAAGCCTTCGGCGCGTGGCGAACTGGAAATTACCGATGTCAACAGAACTTATTTACAGCGGCAACAGCTTTCCGTCGAGATCATGGGGCGAGGCATGGCCTGGTTGGATACGGGAACCCACGAGTCGTTGCTCGATGCCTCGCAATTCATTCAGACCATCGAAAACCGGCAAGGTTTGAAGATCGCCTGCCTGGAGGAAATCGCCTGGCGTAAGAAATGGATCGATGACGAACAACTGAAACGGCTGGCCGAGCCGTTGCTGAAAAATAATTATGGCAAGTACTTGATGCGTTTACTGCAGGAAAGGGTGTTTTGATGAAAGTGATTTCCACCAAGATAAAGGATGTTTTGATTTTGGAGCCGAGAGTGTTCGGCGACGAACGCGGTTTTTTCAAGGAAAGTTTCAATAAAAGGACTTTTGCCCAGGTCACCGGTGTGGAACCCGATTTTGTTCAGGACAATTATTCGCGGTCGAGCAAAAATGTTTTGCGAGGCCTGCATTACCAGATTAAACAACCGCAAGGCAAACTGGTTTACGTCGGCAGCGGTAGTGTATTCGATGTCGCCGTCGACCTGCGCCGCTCATCTCCGACCTTCGGCCAATGGGTTGGCGTTGAATTGAGTGAGCGAAATCACCGCCAACTGTGGGTGCCGCCGGGGTTCGCGCATGGCTTCGTCGTGCTGTCGGACAGCGTGGATTTTCTCTACAAAACTACGGATTATTATGCGCCGGAACACGAACGTTGCATCATTTGGAACGACCCGCAACTGAATATCGACTGGCCTCTCGACGGCGAGCCAAGGTTGTCCGCCAAGGATCAACAAGGCGTATCCTTCGAACAAGCCGAGTATTTCGCATGAAGATATTGGTCACGGGAAGTAACGGCCAAGTCGGCTGGGAGTTGGCGCGGACCTTATTGCCGCTGGGTGAGGTGATCGCCGCGACACGACAACAATTGAATCTGGCCGAACTCGGGCAATTACGCCATGAAATCCGTCGAATCGGACCAGATATAATCGTCAATGCGGCTGCCTATACCGCCGTCGATAAGGCCGAACAGGAGCCGGAACTGGCTCATTTGATCAATGCCGAGGCGCCATTGGTGATGGCCGAGGAGATGAAGGCCCGTAATGGGCTGCTGCTGCATTTTTCAACCGATTATGTTTTCGATGGCAGTATGGACAGGCCGTATCGAGAGAGCGATGACACTTGTCCAATCAATCGTTACGGTCACAGCAAATTAGCCGGCGAGGTCGTCATTAGGGAATCCGGTGTCGACCATATCATATTACGGACTTCGTGGGTTTATGCGTCCCGCGGGCATAATTTTTTGAAAACCATGCTGAGGCTGGCGGCGGAGCGGCAGGAATTGAAAATTGTTGCTGACCAAATCGGTGCGCCGACCTGGGCGCGTTTGATTGCGGAAACGACTTCTCATGTACTAAAACAATCCCAGCACGAAAGGCGGCAGGGAGATTTCAGTTCGGACCTTTATCATTTAACATCCAGCGGTGCTGCCAGTTGGCATGATTTTGCCGAGGCAATCATCGACCTGGCCAGGCAGAGTGAAACACATCCTGTTTCAGTGCGGCATATCGAACCGATTCCAACCACATCCTATCCGCTTCCGGCGCGACGGCCGATGAATTCGAAGTTGTCGCTCGATAAATTGGAGAAAAAATTTTCATTGAAAATGCCGCCTTGGCGAGATGCCCTGCGTTTATGCATGCAGGAATTGTAGAGAAGGGTAACCATGGGATTGCTTACTCATAATATCCCTCATGGCTCCCATGCTTCGGTAAGTAATTTTTTACCAAGTACCACGGCTGAAAAAATGCCTGTATGGAATTGACGAATCGTATAACCGGAAATTCCTTGTAAAGATATTATTGGCTACTGTCAAAAACTTGCAGCCATATATCGATTTCTTAGTCTACAGATAAACTGATTTTTTAAGCGGATTTAATCAGCATTATCAAATCGTTCAGTTTTATGCATTCGAATAACATGTCATCGATCGAACCTTCGGCATGGTCGGTGTAATGTACGCCGTATTCACCGTCGAGATGTTGGTGCTTCAGTATGCCATGCACCGAAAAAGGTTCGCCGGATTCCGGTAAGATCATGGTAATTTTGATTTTTTCGTTGACGCGTGTTTGAGCCGGTTGACTGAGTTTGATTCTGATGCCGCTGCGGCTGATATCGAGAATCTCGGCATTCAGGCTGGTCTCTTGATCGCAAGGATGGTCGGGATAAACCGCAACCTGCATTTTTTTCGGTTTTACCCTGTGATGGCGTCGTCTGTCCGGTTTCATAACAAAACGAGATTGTTGGTTTAAGTGAGAGAATGAGTATAGCAGTTAAATGGTTTGTTGTACCCTGTTTTGTCTTATTTTATTGTTATGTAGGTATTTGATTAATATAGTAAGTTTGCGCTTAATAACAGTGCGGAAGGAAGGCCGGAGCGGACGAATGCCGATGGGGTTTATTGGTAAGCAAAGGGCTTGGCCAACGGTTCGCCAATGAAAATACCTTGGCCGGGCCAAGCTACGCTTTTCCAGTAGGCCTCGATCAAGCTGTTACCTCTCAGGTAATAATGCAACATGATGGCGGGGTTAGGAAATTTCTGAACGAAATTGCAAGGCTCGACAACCGCGCCATAGCTTCCGGTAGCTCCGGCTTTCAGCCATTCGATGCTGCTCATTTGTTCGCCGCCGGTAAGAATGCCGCCGGAAGAGGTTAGATGGTCGGCAACAGCTCCGGCTAGAAAATGGTTTGTGTTTATGTTATCGATATGGGTCTTACCGGTAAAATAGAACATCACGTCTTGTCGGTTGCTTATGGTGTCTTGATGCAGAATTTCAACGGGCCACAATCCTGAAAAAGCTTTGTCGATCGAAGGGAAAAAGATCGCACGGGTATTGCGCGCTTTGTCCGATGTTTGCAACAGATAGGCGGTTCCTTTCGGCCTGCTGTAATCCGATGCCACTCCTCGGTCGATCAAGGCCTTGACGTCCGCAAGATTTTCTCCGGCCAAGGCCATTGTTGGCCGCCATTGCCAGTCTTGATAAGGTTGGCTGCTATCACTGTTGAAATAGGGGGAAGGACGCGTTTGTTTACAGCCGCGCGCGCAGAAAGACTCGTTATAACCGGCCGCGAAAGCAGTAGTGATGGACATGCAGCCGACCCGGTAGGGTTGCATCCAGGTTAGAGCGTATGCCTGTACGTGTTGCGATGTTTGCCGGTCGACTGAGGCTTTAATTCGGTTGAACTTGGTTACGGGCAATGTGTTGTAACCGGGGGTAAAATGTACATGGATGATGTTCTCATCCGGAATATGGCGGCGGGCTTGATAATATTCGGTAATTTTTACGCTTAAAGGGTCGGAGTCGTTGACGATGATTGCCAATTCATTTGCCGTTAATGCCGGTAATGGTTTCAATAAATTTGAGTAAGCGTTAGCCGAGAAAGAGGCGAATGACAGGCTTAAAAAAAATAACACCGGCAGGTCGAAGGGGAGGCAACGATATTTATTGGTAAATGATTGGATGGATTGAAAGGGAAATCGGGAAGTCATGGTTGAAATCTGTTTCGGAAAGGAATGTTAATCTGCCAGAAGGTGGAAAATGGTTTTATTGTAATGCAAATGATGATGCAGGGATTATCATGGAAGAGGCGAACAAATCGATCGAAAATTTTTTAACAACCGGCAAAGGAATATGCGGTTTCATATAGTTCCATATGACCAAAAAATGGTCGTCTTTCCTGTGTTATCGGTATTGTTGATTAAAATGGCATTTCCTTGAGGAACATCGGATGCATTTTATCAATGGGCGATATGTTTTCTTTCGTTGATAATCGATGGAGGCCCGTCAACGGATAGATTTGCTGGCAAAGGTTCTGTTACAAATGCTGAACTGCCCAAATAGAAGAGGATGCATAGTTCAGGAACATTTGCTTTTGATTGAGGGGAGGGAAAGCAAAATGGCTGTTCCTGAACTAGCAAGTTTGCGGGACATTTTTAATCTCTCCATTGACTTGTTCCGCACACCTTGAATCCTAAGGAGGCAGCTCGGCTGTCTGAGAAAGACCCGTGGCTTTCCGGCCCCGTCTCACAACGGGTGTGGCAAAGGGCTGCAAAATCCTTTTCGTTGCAGCCGTCTTGATTTAAGCACGTTACATGCCAAAATGTAAAAAGTTAGAGGGTTGATATTGATGTGTTATTGTTTAATGCCAGCGGTTTCAAGTTAAGTGCTTGAATATGAATCCCTTGAAGCTAATACAAGAAGAGAAATGGAAGTAGGGGATTTGCCGAAATGATCTGGGTGATAATTAAAAAGATAGGGCTATGACACTATGAAATTGTGTTATTTCACGTAAGTATTGCGTGATTTGACTCAATTGCATGCACTAGCAATCAACGCACCGGCAAGGTCAGGGTAGGGCCAGTGTAGCGGCTTTGGCCGGCCTGTAAATTAAACAGTTGGCTCAATAACATGAAAGTGGATTTCGATTCCAGGTCGTTGTCGGCGATATAGAACCAATGTCCGCGATAAGGAACTGTTAAGAAGGCCGAATCTGGGTAATCTTCGCTGAAGCGTATCCGGAAAAATTCGCCGGCAGGCGTTTCGCCCCAGTTAAACGGGCCGCCTGCTCGCCGTTGAGTGACGTTTACCAGGCCGGCTTCGATATGTTGATTGGGAATGTCGACTTGTTGGGACAGATAAAACAAGACGCTGACGATCGAACGCGGACGGATTTTCAGTACATTTCTATCGGTATTGAGAAAATTATTATCCAGCCGGATTAATAAGGTTTGTTCATGTTGGGGTTTTTGGAAGCCGAGAAAGTTCGATAATTCGGCTATTTTAGTTCGATTTTCTGCCGTGGCTTTGAACAAAATATTCAAACGGTTGTTTTCGTCGGGACCGATTTCGATTCCGTGGGACAACTGCAATTCTCGCATCAGTTTCATCGCTTTTTTGAAGTTTCTGAATTCCGGTTCCATGGCCGGAGTGGGCCCGGATGCGCTGGGGGCGTTGAAGGCGTCGTTGATGCGTTCCACGCATAAGCCGAAGACACGTTCGATGCTCCAGCCTGATTGGGTCATGACCAGCAGGGCGTCGAAGGAAATGGACGATAACACGCTTTTCAAGAAATCCTCGCCTTGGAGTGGTTGAAAAGATAGGGTCGGTTTGTCGGAATAGCCGATACCCAGATTGGGCTGTATGATATTGCCGCCGGGACCGAGGTCCAATTCCGAGCCGATGCCGATGTTACTGTCGAATGCTAACGAAGCGGTGACGCTGCCAACCCTGAGATAATAAGGTCGATCGCGATATCGTAACCTGACCAGGTTGAGTAGCATTTGTTCGTTCAGCGACTGCGCGATAGCCTGATTATAAGCCGGGTGAGTGTTTTGTAACGCATTGGGGCCGAATGCGGATTGGCAACCGTTGAGCAATAATGTACCCAGCAATAGGGCGAGGATTTTGTTAAACATTAACGAATTAAATTTGCAATAAATCATTGTGCGGCGGCTCCCTGTCAATCAAGTTAACCGGCTAATTTTCAGTAATTAAAAAAATGGCTATTTACAATTCACAGGTCACCTGCAGTAAGCTCATAGGCACTTAAAGCAATTAACGTAACGGCGCCACTTGTCCGGTTGTTCGAAATCGTTGGTAATCGGCGATGACTTGAGCGTGGTCGAAGGCCAGTTGTTGCGGCAGGTCGTCGAATGTGAAGATGGAGCAATGTTTGGCGTCGTCGGCAGCGACCGGCGTGCCGTGGGCCTGGGCGATATAAACGGCGGTGACGGTATGTCCCCGCGGGTCGCGATTGGGATTGGAGTATATTCCCAGCAAGGCCGACAGTTCCGCATCCAGACCGGTTTCTTCTTTCGCTTCGCGCACGGCCGCTTGCTCGACGCTTTCGCCGACATCGACGAAGCCGCCGGGGAGCGCCCAGCCATAAGGCGGATTGGCGCGTTCGATCAAAACGAATGGGCGGCCCGGTTGATCCAATAACTCGATTAAAGTATCGGCGGCCAATAAGGGGGTGATGGGTTTGGGCATGCTTATTCCTTGCAATGGCTAAGGATGATAATTGTCCGGCGTCAATACGGTATTTTGCGGCGGCCGGCTATCGTCAGTTTCCGGGTAATCGCGCGTGTAATGCAGGCCGCGGCTTTCCTTGCGTTGTTGCGCACAACGGATAATCAGTTCGGCGACGGTCACCAGGCTGCGCAATTCCAATAGGTCGCTGGTGACTCGGAAACTGCCGTAGTATTCGGCGATTTCCTCTTTCAGCAGTTCCAGCCGGCGCATCGCGCGGCTTAAACGTTTATTGGTACGGACGATGCCGACATAGTCCCACATGAAACGGCGGAGTTCGTCCCAATTATGGGCAATGACCACTTCTTCATCGGAATCGCTGACTTGCGATTCGTCCCAAGGCGGTAAGGCGGTGGGTTCCGGCAGCGTATCGATAATGCGCCTGATGTCCTCATTGGCGCGTTCGGCGAATACCAGGCACTCCAGTAAGGAATTGCTGGCCATGCGGTTGGCGCCGTGTAGGCCGGTGCATGCCACTTCGCCGATTGCATAGAGTCCGGGAATGTCGGTGCGTGCATGGCTATCGGTCATGATGCCGCCGCAGGTATAATGCGCGGCTGGAACGACGGGAATCGGCTGTTTGCTGATGTCGATGTCCAGCGCCAGGCATTGTTGATAGATAGTGGGAAAGTGCTGTTGGATAAAGTCCTTTGTCTTATGGCTAATGTCCAAATAGACGCAATCGATGCCGTGTTTTTTGATTTCACTGTCGATGGCTCTGGCGACGATGTCCCGAGGGGCCAGTTCCAAACGTTCGTCATAACGCTGCATGAAGCCAGAGCCGTCGGGTAAAATAAGGCGACCTCCCTCGCCGCGGACCGCTTCGCTGATCAGAAAGGAGCGGGCGCTGGGATGGTAGAGGCAGGTAGGGTGAAATTGCATGAACTCCATATTGCCGACCCTACACCCGGCTCGCCACGCCTGGGCGATGCCGTCGCCAGTGGAAATGTGCGGATTGGTGGAATAAAGATATACTTTACTGGCGCCGCCGGTCGCCAGGACGACAATTTTTGCCGCTATGGCTTTAATGTTGCCGACGGCCGTGTCCAAGACATAAGCGCCTCGTATCCTTTGCGCTGATTCGCCCAGTTTTTTGGCGGTGATTAATTCAACGACATTGTGATTTTCCAATAAATCGATATTCGCGTGTTCCCGGGCGCGTTCGATTAATGACAGGGAAACGGCTTTACCGGTAGCGTCGGCTGTATGTACAATGCGTCGGTGTGAATGTCCTCCCTCCCGGTGCAAATGTAACTGCCGGGTGCCGTTTTCGGTCCGTTCTTCGGTAAAATTGACGCCTTGCCCGCGTAGCCATTCGATACTTTGCCGGCCTTTCGATACCGTCAGCCTGACGATTTCGGGGTCGCATAAGCCGGCTCCGGATATCAAGGTGTCTTCTATGTGGGATTCCAATGAATCCTGCTCATCGAACACTGCCGAAATGCCGCCTTGGGCGTAGAATGTACTCCCTTCGGTCAAGGCGAATTTTGACAATACGCCTATTCGGATGAAGTCTTTATCGGCCAGTTTTAAGGCCAGGCTGAGGCCGGCACCGCCACTGCCGATGATAAGAACGTCATAATTGTGCTGCGGATTTATAGGGCTGTTTTGCTGGGTCAAGGGTGTTCAAAGTCAATAAAATTACAGGAGTGTGACGAGTTTATGAAAATCATATCGGCATGGCAATTTTTTTTGATATCACAGAACTAATAAGGTTTAATTCTGTCCATTCAAGCAAGAAAGCAGAACAGTGAACGAAGAATCAAGGAATAACGCAGAACTGGATCAAGAACTGGTGCAACGTGTTCAGCAAGGGGATAAGTCTGCCTACGATTTACTGGTGCTTAAATATCAGCACAAGATTGTGCAATTGGTAAACAGGTTTGTCAAAGACCCCAGCGAGGCTCAAGATGTCGCTCAGGAAGCATTCATTAAAGCTTATCGTGCGCTAGGGAACTTCAGAGGCGACAGTGCCTTCTATACATGGCTCTACCGGATAGCCATCAATACGGCAAAGAACTATCTGGTGTCCAGATCGCGCCGTTATTCCGATTACGAGGTCGATGTTCAGGACGCCGAACAAGTGGAGAATGCTCCGCAACTGAAAGGCCTGGAAACGCCGGACAGCATTCTAATGAACGAGCAGATTGTCGATGCGATTAAGTCTGCGATTGAAAATTTACCCGATGAAATGCGGACTGCGATCATGTTGAGAGAATTTGAAGGAATGAGTTACGAAGAAATTGCTCAGGCCATGGATTGTCCGGTTGGAACGGTACGTTCACGCATTTTCAGGGCGCGTGAAGCGATTGATCAAAAATTAACCCCATTGCTCGATTAATAAGGTGTTTTCGATGCAAGAAGAAATTAACAATAAAATTTCCCAATTTGTCGACGATGAACTGGATCTGCAACAGACTGTAATGCTGATGCAGTCAATTAAAAACGATACGGAATTGAAAAAGAAAATAAACCGTTATCAGACGATTGGTCAGGTATTGAAATCCGAACAACCTGTGTTGTTAAAAACCGATTTTGCCGAGCAAATTTCACAACAAATCAAACAGGAACCGGTTTATTTCATACCCGCTAAAAAATCGGCGATAACCTGGAAAAAAACATCCTTGGCCGTGGCCGCTTCTTTGGCAATTGCCGCGGTATTGCTACCCAAAGCGTTCAATCGACAGGCGTCCCCCGATTACACATCCACGCTAGCTGTCGCTGAACAACCTACCTTTAAGAAAAACGAACACTCTCAAACTGAACGGCCGCAATTGGCGCGTGTTCAAGCATATCCTCCCAATCAGCGTTTCAATGATTATTTACAGGCGCACAGCAACAGTCTTTACACGATAGGCGCATCCAATTATCAACCCTATGCGCGAGTAGCCGGATATAGTCAGGAATGATAAAGGTGTTACAACGTCTGTTTGTTTTGTTTTGTTTTGCTACAACGCCGGTTTATGCCGAAAATACTGATGGACTGATTTTGTTGGAAAAAATGAGTCGCGCGATGAAAAACCTGAACTATCAGGGGACGGTCGCGTTCATGAAAAACGGCCAACTCGATACAATGAAATATATCCATGCCGCCAAGGACGGGGTGGAGCAGGAGCGCTTGTTATCATTGAACTCACCCATGCGCGAAGTCATCAGGGATTCCGGTATAGTGAGCTGTACGTTCAAGGAAACACAAAAGCGCGTGATTAACCATCGTCCCGTCAGTCAGTCTTTCATTCTGGACTTGCCGCGACAAATCTCTTCGTTATCGGCGTTATATCAAGTAAAGGTCAGTGGCGAGGCAGCCGTTGCCATGCGGCCCGCGCTGGTTGTCGATATCGAGCCGCGGGATGCTTTTCGTTACCGGCGTAAAATCTGGATCGATAAGGAACAGGCATTGCCTTTGAAGGTTGAGGTCTATAGTTTAAACGGAACGATTCTCGAACAAGTGGTTTTCACCGATATCGATGTGGAACAATCCATTCCGTTTGTTCAAGCCGATAAACGTAACGGCGATATGGAAATTCAACATATTCATAGGGTGCACTCGGAGTCATTTGATAAGTCGTCTTTCACTCTGAATTTTTTACCGGCCGGATTCAATAAAGTATTTTTTACCCGTATGTCCATGCACAAGTCGGATCGGCCGGTAGATCATTTATTGCTGAGTGACGGTTTTTCTTCGATTTCCATTTACATGGACGATAAGAACGAAGATATCGAAAGCGGTTTGCATACCGTTGGTTCCGTCAATTCATTTACCCGCCTCGTAGATGATTCTATGGTGACGGTGATGGGAGAAGTGCCGGCCAAAACTGTCGAATTGATTGCTCAAGGCATCTCTTTCGCCCAGCCTTGAGGCCTCTTTACGCGGATTCATTCGCGACCTTTATTCATTCACCTTGCATATGATGGGAGTTTGTATGCTTAAAAAATGTATTTTTATCATCGGATTTGCTTTGATGAGCCAGCCGTTGTTTGCCCAATTGCCTGATTTTACCGAAATGGTGGAGGACAATGGTAAGGCGGTAGTCAATATCAGTACCACGCAGAAGATTGCCCAGGTGGGCGATGAAGAGAATGATCTGCCGCAAATTCCTGAGGATGTGCCGCCGCAATTGGAAGAATTTTTTCGGCGATTTTTTCAAGGTCCCGGACGGGGCTTTGTACCGCGCGAGACCAAGTCGCTAGGTTCCGGTTTCATCATTTCCTCGGACGGGTATGTGCTGACCAATCACCATGTCGTCAAAAATGCCGATGAAATAGTCGTCAAGCTCAATGACCGGCGCGAATTGGAAGCGAAATTGATCGGATCGGATGAAAGCACCGATGTCGCTTTATTGAAAGTAGAAGCAAAAAATTTACCGGTCGTGGCCATCGGCTCCTCGAAAAAGTTGCGGGTAGGCGAATGGGTATTAGCGATCGGTTCGCCGTTCGGCTTCGAGCAATCCGTGACCGCCGGTATCGTCAGCGCTAAAAGACGTAGTCTTCCGGGCGGCAATTATGTCCCTTTCATCCAAACCGATGTCGCGATCAATCCCGGCAATTCCGGTGGTCCGTTATTCAATATGAAGGGCGAGGTCGTTGGCATGAATTCCCAGATCTATAGCCGCTCCGGAGGCTATATGGGGCTCTCCTTCGCCATTCCGATGGATGTGGCGATGAACGTGGTGGAACAGATCAAGACCAATGGCAAAGTTTCCCGGGGCTGGCTCGGCGTGCAGATCCAGGACGTGACGCGCGAACTGGCGGAGTCTTTCGGCATGGACAGGCCTTACGGCGCCTTGGTCTCGAAAGTCATCGCAGGAAGTCCGGCGGAAAAAGCCGGGATCAAAATCGGCGATATCATCGTCGAATTCAACGGTCAGGAAATCGAAACTTCCGGGGAGTTGCCGCCGATCGTCGGTATGACGCCGGTTGACGAAGAAGCGCGTGTCAAGGTTATCAGAGAAGGCGACAGCCAAACGCTGGAAGTTAAAATCGGCTTGTTACCGGATCAGGAACAACTGGCGGCGAGCGAAAACCAGGAAAAAATTGTTAACCGCTTAGGGGTTGTCGTTTCGGAATTGACTGCCGAACAGCGCGAACAGTTGCAGGTCGACAAGAATGGCGTCTTGGTGCAGGACGTTAAAAATGGTCCGGCGCTGGATGCCGGCGTGCGGCGTGGCGATGTGATCTTGCGTATACAAAATCACACGATCCGTAATATTGCCGATTTCGAAGAGGTCGTCTCCAACCTGCCGGTCGAGAAATCCATTGCGGTGTTGATTCAGCGCCGGGGGAGTCCGGTGTTTTTGGCACTGAAAATCGAAAAATAGACTCCGCTGCGGGCAGGCGTTTTAGCGCCTGCCCGCCTCGCTAGCTCTTGATCAAGTCGAGATATTGTCGTTCGGTGAGGATGGCGACGCCTTTATCGCGAGCGGCGTTTAGTTTGGTTTCGCCGACTTTTTCCCCTATGACCAGATAATCGGTTTTGCCGCTGACCGAGCTGCCGACCTTGGCGCCCAGGGCTTTAGCTTCTTTCTTCATGTCATCGCGTGAGCCGTGTTGCATGGCGCCGGTGAAGACCACCAGTTTGCCGGCCAAAGGGTGCTGATTATCGCGGCTACGGTCGATCGTGCTGCTTTCCAGATTAAAACCCAGTCGGTAGAGCTTATCGAACAACGGTTTGATCTTTGCCAGGCCCTTGATGACGACGGTAGCGGTTTTTTCGGCAAACCCCTCGACGGCCACGATATCCTGTTCCGACAGCTGGAAAATGTCGGTCAGCGGATAATGGGGCAGTAATTTCTCGCAATTCCCCAGTCCCATCCGAAATACGCCGAAGGCTGCCAGGAAACGCCAGTCCTCGATAGCTTCGTTACGGCTGCGTTGCAGCTGCTCGACCAGGTTTTGCGATTGCTTGGGTCCGAAACCCATCGCTTCGAATTGTTCCACGCTCAACTGATAAATCGCATCGACGGTGCGGATGTCGTGTTGGTAAAGTTTTTTGATGGTTGCCGGCCCGAAGCCGTCGTTGTTTTTCAGGACCCGGAAAAAATGCTCCAGACTGTGGGTGATCTGCGCCGGGCATTCCAGGTTATTGGTGCAAATCAAATAATCGTTGTCCCAAACAAGTTCGGTGCCGCAACTGGGGCAATGCTCGGGGATTTGCGGTTCGACCGCCATAATGACTTCTTCTATTTTCGGAATCACCTCGCCGGAACGGGCCAGGCGGATTATGGCGCCGGGGCCGATGCCTTTGTCTTGAACCATTTTGTAATGATGCGCGGTGGCGCGGGACAAAAGGGCGCCGCTCAGGCGGGTCGGCTCCAGTTCCGCCACCGGCGTAATGCGGCCGGAGCGCGACGTTTGCGGCGTGACGTTGAGAACTTCGACCTCGGCGGTTTCGACATTCTCCTTGTAAGCGATTTGCCAGCGGTGATGGTGCCTGGTCGCGCCCATGTATTCCTTCAGGTCCGGGTCGGTGATCTCCAAAATGACACCATCAACGTCGTAATCCAACTTGTGCCAGATCGTTTGTATGATTCCCTCGAAGTCGTTGCTTAATTGTTTCCAGCTGCCGGTCCATGCGGGTAGCAGTGCGAAAGGATAAAACACGGCGGCTTGGTCGCGGATGGCTTGTTCGGCATGTTCCTCTAGTTCTTTTTCCTTGATTACGCTGGCCTGGAAATTTCGCGCATTGTCGAAATGGTTGGCCAAACGTTGTTGGAAATAGCTTTTGCTGATGACGATTTCGCCCGCGCCCAAGCCTCTGTCGCCACCGTTGGCGACCTTCAAGCCACGTTCGAAGACGCGGCTGATGTCGGTGCCTTTGCGGCCATCGCCGCGGGTATAGAGAATCGCGCCGTCGTCATAGGCGGCATAACCGTCCAATTTCGGGGTGACCCTGAAGGTGAGATCGGGGAATGATTTGCCCAATTCTTCCGCGGCTTTTTCGATTCGCGCCGCCCAACGTTTGATTTCGTCTAAGCTGTAAGCCTTGTCGGTGGATAACATATGCACCGGCAATTCCACCGTTTTGCCGGTAAACGCGCTTTCCGGCTCTACTCTATGCAAAAACGGATGATTCGGATGGCGTTTCTTCAGTTCGGCCTGGAACACAAAATCGTAATCGGCATCGCTGACGATGGCATCCCCGCCGCGATAGAGGGCGTTGGCAATGGTCAGGAATTCGACCAACTCTGCATCGCTCAGATGTTCGGCCCGATCGGGGTGGCTAGCAATGTGAAGGAGCTTTTTTTCATCCAGTTCGGTCAATGTCAATTGACTGCGGCTAAGAATTGCTTTCTGGTTTTGTGTCAGCATGAAGTTGCGGTGTTTAATCAAAATTTCAGACTGATTATATAACGTGTCATGCCGAGGAGCATGTTTTGGCAAGACTGATGGTGAGTCGAGGCATAGGCTTCGCCGTAGAGGAAGAGGTTAGTAATTTCTGGCAAAACTGCTAACCTATTCACAATATTAATATTTCATGAGACTCCCAAGTTGGAAGAAGATTTAACGACCGATCTATTAGTGCTGCAAAGTCACTTAGACGGCATGCTCGATCGCGTGCAGCACAATAGCCTGACCTTGAAACGTTTCCAGATGTTCGAGATGGGGTTGTTGCGCCTTAATTCATTGGCGGAAATGATCGAACATATTCTGCGGGATGCGAAAACCTTTTTCGATTTGGACGTGATCAGTTTCTGTTTGCTCGATGAAAAGGGGGATATTGCCAAATACCTGGAAGAAGATGGCTATGATTATCAAAATGCCGAGGGATTGATTTTATTGCGTGACAAGGAAATGTTGCAGAAAACGTTGGGAATGTCGGGCCGCCCTTTTTTGGGGCGCTATACTGCGCAAACTTGCGCCGATTTCTTTCCGTTTGAGCAAAAACCGTCTTCCGTCGCCATTATTCCGTTGTCACGGCGGGGTAATTATATGGGGTCGTTGAATTTAGGCAGCTATCAAAGCGAGCGCTTTAATTTTGAAATGGCGACCGATTTCGTCGAGCATATGGTTTCCGTGGTCAGTATTTGCTTGGAAAATAATCTCAATTTCGAAACGATGCGCAGGACGAGCCTGGTCGACACCTTGACCGGTGTGAACAATCGGTTGTTTCTTGAGCAGCGCATCGGCGAGGAGCTGGATCGCAGTCAGCGCAATGAGCAGCCGTTGAGCTGCCTTTTTCTGGATATCGATCATTTCAAAAGCGTTAACGATAATTACGGCCATCAAGCAGGTGATTGTGTGCTTGCCGAGGTTGCCGGCACCATCAAAAAACAACTCAGGAGTAACGATGTGCTGGCCCGTTACGGCGGCGAGGAGTTTGTGGCATTGCTGACCAATATCGACGAAAGCATGGCCGGCGAAATAGCGGAGAGAATCCGCGCGTCCATCAAAGGGCTGGACCTTTGCTTCAGCGACCATGCCGTCAGCGTCACTATCTCCGTCGGCTCGGCGACTTATCAGCCGTCGAAAAGCAGGATGCAGCAGACGAGTGCGGAAATTGCCGAAAGATTAATCAACAGCGCCGACAATGCGCTTTATCTCGCTAAAAACAACGGCCGGGACAGAGTCGAGCGGGGCGTTTTGGTTTTGGATGCTGATAAGTTGTTGGATTCAAAGATTGCTTAAAACTGCCTAAATGTAATCTTACTCTTGCCCTACCGCTAAGACTTTATAAACGGTCTTGGCTATGTATTCTCAAGATGCGATGGTATACACTTTCCCGATACTGATTCTGGAGGGTGAAAATGAAGCGTGTCGCGCAATTAACAAAAATTCTTTGTCTGGGTGTTTCGGTCGGTTTGCTGTCGCCGGCGATGGCCGTCGACATGAATCGCAAACAAGTCGTGCAATTGTTGAATAGCGCCAGTAGCGGGGAGACAGTCGATTTGCGCCGTAAGGATTTGACCGGCGTCGACTTGTCGGGGTTGGACTTTAGCCGGGCCGACCTTTGGGGCGCGGATTTGCGGGGCGCTAATTTGAGCCATAGCAACTTGTCCGGGCTGAATTTGGATTTAACGGTGATGACCGGCGCTAATCTGGAAGGGGCCGACTTATCCGGAGTCAGTATTTATGCAGTCAGTATGATGCGTACGAATTTAAAAGGTGCGGATTTTAGCGGCAGTAGGGTTATCGCCAATCTCGATAATGCCGATCTCAGTGGGGCGAATTTATCCAATGTTGATTGGGGCGCGGATATGAAAAATCAGCCGATGGGATTGATGCGGGCCAGTTTGAAAAAGGCCAAATTGAAGGGGGCTAATCTGAGCGGGGCGAATTTGAGCCGGGCCATGTTAATGTTTGCCGATTTGACCGACGCAAATTTGCATAATGCGGTATTGACCGTGACGGACTTGCGTGCCGCTAATTTGACCGGGGCCGATTTGAGCGGTGCGAATTTGTCCGATAGTCAAGTGGCGAACGCTATTGTGGGTGACGCGGACTTGTCGGGAACAATATTTAAAGGCGTCAACGGCCTGGATTCCTTGCGCGGCTTAGATGAGGCCAGCAACAAGAATAAAGCCGTGTTTGATTGAGAAAATTATCAGGCACCAGGGTTCCTGATGTTGTTGTAGCGACTCGATAGTGGGCCGTATCCTGCGGCTTTCGTTAAAGCACAGGGTGGCCGAATTGTGCTAACAGCGAGACCAACTTGATCAACGGCAAACCGATTAGTGCGTTGGGATCGTCGCCCTCGATTTTCTCGAACAAGGCGATGCCAAGCCCCTCCGACTTAAAGCTCCCGGCGCAGTCATAAGGTTGTTCCAGGTCGACATAATGGCGTATTTGTTCGCTGCCGAGTTGCCTGAAGTACACAGTGCAGGTGTCGAGGGCAGTCAAATAACGGTCATTAGCGCTGTCCATCACGCACAAACCGGTGTGAAATTTTACCTGAAGGCCGGATTGCCGGCTTAATTGCTTGATGGCCGTATCCCGGTCTCCCGGTTTGCGCAGTTGTTGACCTTCATGCATCGCAACCTGGTCGGATGCGATAATGAGGTGTTCGCCGTAGTGTTCGGCAACGGATTTGGCTTTCGTGATCGACAGTCTGACGGCGAGTTCTTGGCCTGATTCGAAGGCATGCGCCGATTCATCGATTTCCGCCGGGCAAGTGATAAAATTTAGGCGTAGTTTTTGCAGCAGTTGTTGCCGGTAAAGGGAAGACGAGGCGAGCACTAGTTTTTTCATGTCGAGTTCAGTTCGGAAGAGAGCTTTGGTTTGACTGAGGTGTCAATAAACTATATCATTGTACAGTTATGTTAGACAGGTTACCTGATTTTATCGATCCGATAGCACTCGCCGAGAGGCGAAGGGTTTTGTCTGGAGCGATAAGGCAAAGCGAATTTGCTCGGCTTTCTGAGGTCCTGGCGGATAGCCAGGGTGATGTTCGGATCGAGCTTTCTTTTTCCAAAGAAGGTCGGCTGGCAACCATACAGGGAACGATTAAAACAACGTTGACATTGATATGCCAGAGTTGTTTGCAAGAGTTGTCATGGCCAATCGATGTGGCGGTTAAATTAGGGGTTGTGTCCTCGTTGGAGCAGGCTGACAGGCTTGCTGCGGAATATGAGCCGTTATTGTTGAAGACGGAGAAAGTCTCTTTGCGGGAGTTGGTGGAAGACGAGATACTTCTCGCTTTACCCGATTTTCCTAAGCATGAGCATAATTGCAAGGAGAGCGGGCAGGAACAGGTGCCTATGTCTGCCGACAATAAAGAACAGATAAGGTCTGACAATCCATTTTCCGTTTTAGCAAAACTTAAGAGTACTGGAGATTAGTAATGGCTGTACAAAAAAGCAAAGTGACTCGCTCTCGCCGCGGTCAACGTCGTTCCCATGATGCATTGAACGCCAAAACATTGGCGCAAGACCCGTTGACCGGCGAAACTCATTTGCGCCATCACATGACCCCCGACGGTTTTTTTAAAGGTCGTCAAATCATCGCAAGCAGCGACGAAGATTAATATTCGATCTCTTCTCGATTAAGCCGGCCTGCTTTTGCAGGCCGTCTCTTTTCTATTATTCAGGAGTTAACCCTAAGCGTGAGCTCGACATTATCGATAGATGCTATGGGTGGGGATTTTGGGCCAGAGGTCACAATTCCTGCGTCACTGGCATGCCTGAAAAAAAATCCGGATTTGAAACTTATCATGGTCGGCGATGAGGCGGTCCTGCAACAGAAGTTGGCGCAGGCGCTGGTCGATTATCAGGGTAGAATCACTATTCAGCATGCCTCCCAGATTGTTGAAATGGATGAGTCGCCGCAAAAGGCTTTGAAAAACAAGAAAGACTCCTCCATGCGTGTGGCGATCAATCTGGTGCGGGACGGTGTCGCGGATGCTTGTGTGAGTGCCGGCAATACCGGCGCGCTGATGGCCACGGCCCGGTTCGTGTTGAAAATGATCCCGGGCATCGATCGCCCTGCCATTATTTCGACGATGCCGTCGACCTTCGGTCATACCCACATGCTCGATCTAGGCGGCAATGTCGATTGTACCGCCGAACATCTTTACCAGTTTGCCATCATGGGTGAAGAGGTGGTCAAGGCGGTCGAGAACATCGAAAAGCCCAAAGTCGGCCTGCTGAATATTGGCGAAGAGGATATGAAAGGCAATGAGCAGGTCAAGGCGGCCGCGAAATTGCTGGAAAATTCTCCGCTGAATTATATCGGCTATGTCGAAGGGAATTCCATTAATGCCGGCAATGTCAAGGTTGATCTGATTGTGACCGATGGTTTTGTCGGCAATGTCGCGCTGAAATCGATCGAAGGTGCGGCCAAGATGATCGGTGACAAATTAAAAGAGGCGTTTTCTAGGAATGTGTTTGCCAAGCTTGCCGGCCTGGCGGCTTATCCCGTTTTAAAATCATTCAAGGACAGTATCGATCCCAGATTGTATAACGGCGCCAGTTTTATCGGCTTGCGCGGTTTGGTGATCAAGAGTCATGGCGGCGCCGATGCGCTTGCCTTCGAAACAGCGATTCATCTGGCTGAAGTCGAGGTGGCAAAAGACGTCACGCGCAAAATCAGCGAAAAAGTCGAAATCGCCTTGAGCAGAAGAGAGGCCGTATGAGTCGCAACGCAAGAGTCATAGGAACCGGGGGGTATCTGCCGGAAACGGTGCGCACCAATGATGATATCTCGCAAATGGTGGATACTTCCGATAGTTGGATTTACGAGCGTACCGGCATCAAGTCGCGACGCATTGCCGGTCCCGAGGAAAGTGCTGCGAGCATGGCCGAGATCGCGGCGCGCCAGGCGATCGAAATGGCAGGAATTGCCGCCGATGACATCGACCTGATCGTCGTTGCAACAGGCACTCCCGATCGAATCTATCCCAGTACCGCCTGTTTGCTTCAACATCGTTTGGGAATTAAGCGGTGTGTCGGCTTTGATGTCCAGGCCGCATGTTCCGGCTCTATTTTTGCGTTGAGTATTGCCGACCAATATATCAAAACCGGGGCCGCCAAAAAGGTCTTGGTGGTTGGCACGGAGATTTGTTCCCGTATCGTCGATTGGGAAGATAGAACGACATGTATTCTGTTTGGCGACGGTGCCGGTGCGGCCATACTGGAGGCGAGTTGCGAGCCGGGTATTCTTTCCACGCATATTCATTCCGACGGCGGCTACGAGGATTTGTTGTATTGTCCCAATCCGCAGGTGGCGACGGCATCGAATAAAGACGAGTCTGGCTATATCAGCATGCGCGGAAATGAAGTGTTCAAGATGGCGGTCAATACGCTGGGGCGCATTGTCGATGAAACGCTGACCGCGAATGGCATGGAAAAATCCGATGTGGACTGGTTGGTTCCGCACCAGGCCAATACCCGTATTATCGCCGCAACCGCAAAGAAACTGCGCATGTCCATGGATCAAGTGGTCATGACATTGGAAAATCAAGGCAATACGTCTTCCGCCTCGGTGTTATTGGCGCTTAACGAAGCCGTCAGGGACGGTCGTATTCAACGCGGGCACGTGATTTTACTGGAGGCGTTCGGCGCTGGATTTACCTGGGGTTCGGCATTATTAAAATACTAACAATATTAAGATGAGTGAACAGAACTATAGTTTAGCGTTTGTCTTTCCTGGGCAAGGTTCCCAGGGCGTCGGCATGATGGCCGATTTAGCGGCGGCTTATCCGACGGTCAAACATACTTTCGAGGAGGGTTCCGATGCATTGGGGTTCGATTTGTGGAATTTAGTGCAAAACGGACCGGCCGATGAATTGAATCAAACTCATAACACCCAGCCAGCTATGTTAGCTGCCGGTGTGGCGATGTGGCGGGTTTGGTGTGAGCAATCCCCTATCAGGCCCGGATGGATGGCGGGGCATAGTCTTGGCGAATACAGTGCATTGGTTTGTTCCGATGCGATCAGTTTCGAAGACGGTGTCAAGCTGGTAGCCGAGCGCGGGCGCTTGATGCAAGAGGCGGTGCCCGCGGGGGTTGGCGCGATGGCGGCGATTATCGGACTGGAGGACCACGAAGTGGTCAAGGCTTGTGCCGATAGTGCCGGCGATGAAGTGGTTGCTGCGGTCAATTTTAATGCGCCGGGACAAGTCGTTATCGCCGGCCATGCCGCTGCGGTAGAAAGAGCGATGGAAGCGGCCAAGACGATGGGGGCGAAACGCGCCTTGAAATTGCCGGTGAGCGTGCCTTCCCATTGCGCCTTGATGGAACCGGCGGCGGAAAAACTCGCCGCAAGGCTGGAAGACGTCGCGGTCGAAATTCCCAATGTCACTTTGATTCATAATGTCGACGTAGCGGCCCACAGTGCGGCCGAGGTGATTCGCAATGCGTTGCGAGAACAATTGTTCAAGCCGGTGCGTTGGGTCGATAGCGTCAAATTCATGCATGATCAAGGTGTAACTCAATTCGTTGAATGCGGCCCGGGCAAGGTGTTAATGGGGCTGAACAAGCGTATCGTTAAGGACGCTAACCATCTGACGATGTATGATCCTGAAACCTTAAACAACGTGTTGGAGCAACTCAATGGATAAGAAAATAGCTTTGGTGACAGGCGCCAGTCGCGGTATTGGGCGCGCCATCGCCGAGCGTCTGGTGGCGGATGGTTTTTTTGTGATTGGTACCGCGACTTCCGACGGTGGGGCCGAGTCGATTAGCACTTACCTGGGTGATAACGGCAAAGGATTGAGATTGAATGTCGCCGACGCCGATTCGATCGCTGAGGTCATGAAAACGATTAACGATGATTTCGGTACGCCGGTCGTGTTGGTCAACAACGCCGGCATCACCCGTGATAATCTGCTGATGCGGATGAAGGACGAGGAGTGGGATGACATCATCAACACTAACTTGACCTCGATCTATCGCATGAGTAAAGCCGTATTGCGCGGCATGATGAAGGCGAAAGGCGGCCGTATCATCAATATCTCGTCGGTGGTAGGCGCTACCGGTAATGCGGGGCAAACCAATTACGCGGCGGCCAAGGCCGGCATGGTCGGTTTCGCCAAATCGATGGCGAAAGAAGTCGGTTCGCGTAACATCACCGTTAATACGGTCGCGCCCGGTTTTATCGATACGGACATGACCAAGGAATTGGCCGAAGAGCATAAAAACGCCTTATTGTCGTCGATCGCCTTGGGGCGTTTGGGCCAGCCCGATGAAATCGCTCATGCCGTGTCTTTTTTGGCTTCCGATGGCGCGTCTTATATCACTGGCGAAACGCTGCATGTGAACGGCGGCATGTTTATGCCTTAATATTGTGACTTTAAGGTAAATTCAAGTATAATTCACCCCGCCGTCTGGGATAGTCGCCAGTCACGGGATTTCTAATAAATTAATAATGATAGTAAGGTAAGCGTTTGCTAACGACAGACGCTTGCATTGTTTGGGGAAAATAATTATGAGCAATGTTGAAGAACGAGTAAAAAAGATTGTCGCGGAACAATTGGGTGTAAAAGAAGATATCTCTAACGATGCTTCTTTCGTTGACGATCTTGGCGCTGATTCCTTGGATACAGTTGAACTCGTCATGGCACTTGAAGAAGAATTTGAATGCGAAATTCCAGACGAAGAAGCTGAAAAAATCACCACAGTTCAATTGGCAATCGATTATATTAACGCCAATCTTTAATCCATTGTCACTTATGCCTAGTGGATGATTTTCATCCACTAGAACGCATACCTCTTTTTTTTCTCGAATAGTCTAACGGTATACCATTTTGAGCACACGTCGGGTTGTTATAACTGGATTAGGCGCTGTCACGCCTCTAGCTAATAATGTCGCACAAACTTGGGACGGAATTATTAACGGAAAAAGCGGGATTAGCCCGATCGATTCTTTCGATATCTCACCGTTCGCTACCCGGTTCGGCGGTGTGATCAGAAATTTCGACATCAGTGAATATATTCCGGCAAAAGATGCAAAACGGATGGATGGTTTCATTCATTATGGTATTGCCGCAGGCTGCCAGGCCATTGAAGATTCCGGAATCGAGGTCACCGAAGAAAATGCCGAGCGTATCGGTGTCGCCATCGGCGCGGGTATCGGTGGGGTGACCGGCATCGAAGAGTGCTATGCGACCTACGAAAAAAGCGGTCCACGAAAAATCTCGCCTTTCTTCGTGCCGGGCAATATTATCAATATGATTTCCGGTAACCTGTCCATTAAATATGGTCTCAAAGGCCCCAATTTTGCAATCGTGACCGCTTGTACGACCGGCACGCATAATATCGGCGATGCGGCACGGCTGATTAAATACGGCGATGCCGACGTCATGGTCGCCGGCGGTGCCGAGCGGTGCACGACTTCGCCGACGGCGATGGGCGGTTTTGCCTCGGCGAAAGCCTTGTCGCGCCGTAACGATGATCCGCAGGCGGCGAGTCGCCCCTGGGACCGGGACCGCGACGGTTTCGTGTTGAGCGACGGTTCCGGTGTCGTGGTGTTGGAGGAACTGGAGCATGCCAAGGCTCGTGGCGCCAAGATCTATGCTGAAGTGGTCGGTTACGGCATGAGCGGTGATGCCTATCATATGACGACGCCATCGGTCGGAGGCGAGGGTGCCGCCCGTTGCATGAGAAATGCAATGCGCGATGCCGGCCTGAACCCGGAAGATGTCGATTATATCAATGCCCACGGTACTTCCACGCCGGCCGGCGATATCGGCGAGACCCAGGCGATGAAAGCGGCGTTGGGCGAGCATGCCTATAATATTGCGGTCAGTTCGACCAAATCGATGATAGGCCATCTACTGGGCGCGGCCGGCGGCATCGAGGCCGTGCTGACCGCCTTGTCCATCCAAAATCAAATTGCGCCACCGACTATCAACCTGGAAAACCAGGATCCGGAATGCGACCTGGACTACGTACCCAACACGGCGAGAGAAATGAAGATTGACGTGGCGATATCCAATTCTTTCGGTTTTGGCGGAACCAACGGCTCGCTGGTGTTCAAGCGCTACCAATAATTCATTAAGCGTGTTTGCGGATGTACCTGCTCAATGGCGAAAGCAAACACTGCATCGACGTTTCCGATCGCGGCTTTCAATATGGCGATGGGTTATTCGAAACCATCGAAGTTTCTAACGGAAAGCCGCTTTTTCTCGACCTGCATTTAGAGCGTTTGGCGGCAGGTTGCGAGCGTCTGTTGATCCCCATGCCGGACAGGTCATTATTGCGACACGAGGCTATACAACTTTCGGCATCGGCGGTTCAAGCCGTTTTGAAGCTCATCGTCACCCGCGGTAGCGGCGGAAGAGGATACCGGCAACCGGATTGTATTCAACCCACTCGCCTGTTTTCATTGCATCCCTATCCCGATTATCCGCATAGTTATCAAAGCAAAGGTGTTGCCGCGCGTTTTTGCCGACATCGCCTGGGCCTTAATCCCGATTTGGCCGGGCTAAAGCATCTGAACCGCTTGGAGCAAGTGATGGCTCGGGCCGAATGGCAAGGTAGCGATATTCAGGAGGGATTGATGTCGAACGAAGAAGGCTTCGTGATAGAAGGCACCATGTCCAATGTTTTTGCTGTCCAGGATGGGATATTGCTTACGGCGCCGATCGAGCGCTGCGGCGTGGCCGGCATCGTGCGCGCTTTGTTGATAAATGTGGCCGGTGACATGGGAATCAAGGTCCAGGAACGCTATTTCACTTCAGAGAAGTTGCTACGGGCCGACGAAATTTTCGTAACCAATTCCGTAATTGGCATCTGGCCGGTTAGGCAGCTGGAAACTCGGCGTTTTGAACCGGGCCCCGTCACCAAGCTATTTCAGAAAGCCTATCAGCAAATGCGGCAGCAGGAAGTCGGCCATGCTTAAGCGTATTCTGCTATTGTCGGTTATGTTAATGGCTATGGCAGCGGCTTGGGCGTGGCACGCTTACCAGCAGGCCTTGCATCGGCAAGTAGTGACTGATGGCGGTAAAGCGATAGAGATAGAAAGAGGCGATTCCTTCCGCGCAATTGTCGCCAAGTTGCAGATCCGAAAAATCGATATCGACCCCTTCTGGTTTAAAGTCATTGCCTATCAGCGCAAGGTCGCGCACAAACTGAAAGCGGGCGAATACGAATTGGTCGAGGGTATGACCATGCCTGATTTGTTGGCGTTATTTGTGTCCGGCAAAACCCGGCAGTACGCAATTACCATTCCGGAAGGTTGGACGTTCAAGCAAATTCAGCAATCGCTTGCCGAGAACCCGAATCTCGAGCATCGGCTGACGGCCACCGAGCCTCAAGCGATCATGAGCCAATTGGGAATTGAGCAACAACACCCGGAAGGTTGGTTTTTTCCGGAAACCTATTTTTTCGAGAAACACAGTACCGACCTGCAATTGCTGAAACGCGCCTATGAAAAAATGCGCGTCGTTTTGCATCGGGAGTGGCAAGAGCGAGATGAGAATTTGCCGCTGCAGACCCCGTATGAAGCGTTGATTCTTGCCTCGATTGTCGAAAAAGAGACGGCAAAGGTCGAGGAACGACCGCAGATTGCCGGGGTATTTATCCGCCGGTTGCGCAAGGGGATGTTGTTGCAGACCGATCCGACCGTGATTTACGGCATGGGCGACCGCTATCGGGGCAATATACAGGCCAAGGACCTCAAGGAGCCGACTCCTTACAATACTTATGTCATCAAAGGGTTGCCGCCGACGCCGATCGCGATGCCGGGACGGCAGGCGATCCATGCGGTATTGCATCCGTCAGCGGAAGGTAGTTTGTATTTCGTCGCCCGGGGCGATGGCAGCCATGTATTCTCGGCAAGTCTGCGAGAACACGTCAATGCGGTCAACAAGTATCAGAAAAGGCGCCCATGATCAGAGGAAAATTTATTACCCTCGAAGGCGGCGAGGGCGTCGGGAAAACGACCAATATGAAATATGTTCAACAGTTGTTGGAAAACACGGGGCGTTCGGTGGTCGTTACCCGCGAGCCGGGGGGGACAGGCATGGCCGAAAAAATCCGTGATATTTTATTGGATAGACAAAGCGAGGGGATGACGCCGGTGACGGAATTGTTGTTGATGTTCGCCGCCCGCTCTCAACATATCGTCCATGTCATCGAACCGGCGCTGCAACGCGGGCAGTGGGTTTTGTGCGATCGTTTCACCGATGCCACCTTTGCCTATCAAGGCGGCGGTCGGGGCATGGATGTGGAGACGATCGCTTGGCTGGAGCAATGCGTGCAAGGCGAGTTAAGGCCGGACCTGACCCTCCTGCTCGATGCGCCGGTGGCAACCGGCATGGGGCGGGCGCAACGCCGGGGCGATTTCGACCGTTTCGAGCAGGAACAAGTCGAGTTCTTCGAGCGGGTGCGCCAGGTGTATTTACAACGGGCGCGGCTGAATCAGCGCCGCTTTAAAATTATCGATGCCGCGCAATCATTGGATTGCGTGCAGAAGAATATTGCCGAGGCGATCGCCGTTTTATCGTGAAGCAAGATTCCCTGTATCCCTGGTTGCAGGATAACTGGCGACACCTGACCGCCTATATCGCGCAACAACGCATTCCGCAAGCATTGTTGATCCAGGCCGGGCCTGGCTTGGGTATGCTGCATCTGGCGGAAAGTTACGCCCAGGCTTTACTGTGCGAGCGCCCGACCGAGGAGTATTTTGCTTGCGGCGGTTGCCATGGCTGTCGCTTGTTCGCGGCCGGGACCCATCCGGATTATTTGTTTATCGAACCGGAAGAATCCGGCAAGGCGATCGGGATCGACAGCATACGCCAGTTGATCAATAAACTGGCCTTGAAGCCGCAATACCCCATGCATCGATGCATCGTGATCAATTCGGCTGATTCATTGAATAATGCCGCCGCCAATGCGTTTCTAAAATGCCTGGAAGAACCGACGGAACGAACTTCCATTGTCTTGTTGGCGGAAAATCCGGCAAAATTGCCGGCCACGATCCGCAGTCGGTGTCAGCTGATGACGATCGCTCCGCCGGATACCGTCGTTACGCTGGACTGGTTGAAGCAATATCGCATCGACGCCGACGCTGACTTATTGCGGATGGCGCAGGGAGCGCCTTTGCGGGCTAAGGACTATGCCGAGAGAAACTTATTGGCCGTACATGAAACCTATCTCAATGATTGGCTGAAACTGGCTCGGGGACAGGGTAATGCAGTGCAGCTGGCCGAGCGATGGCAAAAGCAGGAAGCCGTATCGTTGTCCGAAGTTTTGTCTTGGATGGCCCAGTGGTTGGTGATTATCGTAAAATGCGCCTATCGGGCGGATTGTGATATCGGACAACATAGCGCCTTGCAAGAATTGTCGAAACGGCTAGACTTGTTACAAGTTTATCGGTTCTATGATGTGTTGCTGTCGAGTATTCAGAAACTGGATACGCAATTGAACAAGCAGTTAATGATAGAATATATCCTAATCGAATGGTCCAGACTGAATAAGCGATAATCTCATGGCTGAAAGTTCCTCCAGACAAGGTATCTTGTCGTTGTCCATTAAAGATAAAAATGCTCTGTATGCTGCCTATATGCCTTTTGTCAAAAACGGCGGTTTGTTTATTCCGACCAAGCGGGATTATCAAATGGGCGAAGAAGTATTCATGTTGCTTAATTTGATGGAAGAAACCGAACGCTTGCCGATAGCCGGTAAAATTATCTGGAAGACGCCCATGGGGGCGGAAGGATACCGGGCCACCGGTATCGGCGTGCAATTTAGCGATCAGGATGGTGGAACCGCCAGGAACAAGATCGAAACCTATTTGGCCGGCGCGTTGGAGTCCGACCGTTCTACCCATACGATGTAACCGATCTCCGTAGTTCATTTCCAATGTTTATCGATTCGCACTGTCATCTGGATCGCATCGATCTTGCGCCTTATCAAAACGATTTCAGCTTATTCATGCGGGAGGCGGATAAGGCGAAAATCGATCACATGCTTTGCATCGGCATCGATTTGGAATCCTATCCGGCAATGTATGATTTGGTCGCTCCTTATTCTTCCATATCGCTGTCGGTGGGCGTACATCCAAATGTCACGGAGGGAAAAGATCCTAGCGTCGATGAATTGCTGCGCTGGGCGGATGACGACAAGGTCATCGCCATTGGCGAAACCGGTTTGGATTATTTTCGTAGCGAGGGCGATCTGGAATGGCAGCATCAACGTTTCAGGAACCATATCCGTGTCGCACGGGAAATAAATAAACCCTTGATCATCCATACCCGGGAAGCCGGACACGATTCGCTCGATGTCCTGGCGGCGGAAGGCGCGCAAAGGGTTGGCGGCATCATCCATTGTTTCACCGAGGATTGGAGCTACGCCAAAAAGGCGCTGGAACTCGGTTTTTATATTTCCTTTTCCGGCATCGTTACCTTTAAGAATGCCCTGAAAATCAAGGAGGCGGCGAAAAAAGTACCTGTCGACCGGTTCTTGATCGAAACGGATTCACCTTATCTGGCCCCCGTCCCATTTCGCGGCAAGCCAAATTATCCCATCTATGTGCGTTATGTGGCCGAACATTTGGCCGAATTGCGTTCGACGACGGTCGAAGAAATCGCTGCACAATCGAGCCGGAATTTTCATGCATTGTTTACCGGGTCAAGTTGATACTTGCCGAAAATTCTATCGATTCGCGCTCAAATAAAGATTTTTCCTTCCTGCATATCGAACCGAATTCGTCGGTTCAGCCGATCTTTTCAGCATTGATCGGTTTTTAACAAGTTCCATCCAAAATTTTAAGTACATCACATTTTTTACCGACATCTGCAAATTCATTAACCTTTTATGTATAAAAGTTGCATGCTAGAAGGTAAAATGATTTTCTTTCAAAGCAATGTACAAGGTCATGGAGGCATTTGCCTTAGTGTGATGCGGCGTACCCGCGTTTTAAAGACACTCTAACGCTTCGGCGTAGAAGTGTATGAACAGAGCACTCGGACGTTTTTTCGTGGATTCCGTACTTTGCCGGAAGACGTCAAGATGTGTTATCAGATCGGATGGCTTAATTTACGCCAGTTCCGGAAAGCTAGCCTAGGGTAATGGTGATCAGAAATTTTCTCCTTTTTGGGCAATTTAAGTCCGAGCCCTGAAAAGAGCCTAATCTTGCGGGCGAACAACTGGCGGTATCTTGCATGAGATATAAAAGGAACGGGTTAATAAACTTAAAACGCCTTATCATGGAGTGTCGATTCTAGTGAAACGGTATGTCAAGAAAAAGCTGTTTTTCAGTCTGACATGGAAGGCGTTGTTTGCGGTGACGGTTTCGACGTTACTGGTTTCCGGCAGTGTGTTCGTTCTGGGCAACTACACCTTTGAACAAAATCATAAACAAAAGCGCAAAGTGAGGCATGAACAATACCAGCAGGCTTTTGCCAGCGTTTTAAAGCAATTGCAACAAAAAGAGACGGAATTAAGCTGGTTGATTCCTTCACTGATAGCTTCAGAGCAAAAAGAGGCTCGGATAGAAGAACAAATTAAACGGTTGCTTGATAATAACTGGTTTAAGATCGAACTGGAATCCGATATTCGCTCGATTTGTCTTTTTTCACCCCAGGGGCAATTGGAGGGGGAGTGGGGAGAGCGCGTCGATAGCACTATAATTTCCGCCTCCTGGATAGAGGCGGTTTTTCGACAAGAGAAGCCACTGAGTAAAATCGTTTGTAGCGGTGAGTGCCTTCAGTTTCATGCCTTGCCTTTTCTGCTCCAAGGTAAATTGAGTGGTGTGTTCATTTTTGTTTCCGGCATCGCGGAAATCGTTTTGCAAATGAAGGCGATTACCGGAGCCGATGTCGGCATTCTGATCGAAACAAAAGGACAGTCATTGCGGCAACAGACCGCTTTGCCCAATTGGTCGGTGCATGTCGCCGCCTTGACCGAATCCCCAGTCAATCTTCCCTTGTTGACGGCGCTGCGGAGTCGCCATGCCGATATCATCACGAAGGATAGCCTGTCTTTCATTTATAAAGGCAATACTTATGATATTTTTACCATTCCATTCGGCGAGAAATCTCATCAGGCCAGATTGATCATCATCGACAATATTACCCAGGAGCTGCTGGAGAAAAACAAGGCGGTCAATTTATATGCCGTCAGTGGCCTCTCCAGTATTGTATTATCGGGGATCATTCTCTTCCTAATGTTTGTGAGGCCGACGCATAAATTAAAGAAAATCATTAATTTATTGCCCCTTATTGCCGATAAGCAATACAGTAAGGTTCGCCAATTCCTACCCAGTACCAGTCAAACAAAATTCCTAGCCGACGAAATCGATATCCTTGGCTCAGTGTCCCACAATTTGATCGATACCCTGAGCCGTCTTGACCATGAAGTCGAACAACGCAATCAACATTTAATCGAGCGTGGCAGGGAATTGCAAAACGAGCGAAATTTTGTTGCTAATATTCTGAATACCGCACAAGTCATCATTATGCGGTTAGATCGTTTCGGCCAGATTTTGTCGATCAATAAATTTGGTGAGAATGTGACGGGCTATAACGACATCATGTTGTCTAAGCATCATTTCTTTACCGACCTGATCTACGATACTGAAAGTCATCAATTAATCACTGACATGATCGATGATTTGCTGCGGGAAAAATATAAAACTTTTCAACACGAATGTTCTCTTTATTCGTTGGAAGGTATGCAGCTGTTTATCTCCTGGTTTTTTACTATGATCGATAATCCCGACACGCAACCGGAAATACTGGCCGTGGGTTTGGATTTGACGGAAAGAAAAAAAGCCGAAACCGAATTAGCTTGGCTGGCCGATCATGATCCTTTGACTCGTTTGTTTAATCGTCGTCGTTTCGAAATGGAGTTGCGTCGGGTCGTCAAGGAGGCGCAACGCTTCAATCATACGGGCGCGTTGATATTCTTCGATATTGACCAGTTCAAATATATCAACGACAGTAGCGGACACCAGGCGGGTGACCAATTATTATTGAAGGTTTCCGAAAAGTTGAGGGCCATAGTTCGCTCTACCGACATTCTCGCTCGCTTCGGTGGCGATGAATTTGTTATCCTGGCGCCTGAAGTGGCCCAGGACCAGGCCGAGTCATTAATCACGAAAATCTTCCGCTTCATGCAAGAAGTGGAAATCGTATTGGAAGATACTCTGCATAAAGTCACGATCAGTGCCGGCCTACTGATGTTTCCGGTCAGTGACTATACTGAACAGGATCTGATGGCCAGCGTCGATATCGCCATGTACAAAGCCAAAGCGGCCGGAAGAGGAACATGGTGCCTGGCGTCGATTGACGATTTGAATCGAGAGGATATCAAACAGCGCGTCAATTGGAAGGCCAAAATCGAGAAGGCGTTGGTGGATGACCGTTTCGTTCTCTACTTTCAACCGATTCTACATATCAAGAGCCGAACCATTAGTCATTATGAATGCTTGTTGCGCATGATCGATGAAAACGGCAACATCGTTCCGCCCGCTTTCTTTATTCATGTGGCCGAGCAAACCGGCTTGATCAGCCTGATAGACCAACGGGTCTTGAAATTGGCATTACAAGCCCAACGCGACTTCATCAAGGCAGGACATGATATTACTTTGTCTGTCAATTTGTCGGGCGATATGATTTCCAATCCCGACGCGATGATCATTTTTTCCAAGATATTCGCGCAGTTTGATGTCCCTCTACAGAAATTTATATTCGAGGTCACGGAAACCCAGGCCGTGACCAATTTGTATGCCGCGACGGATTTGATCACTCATCTGACCGAATTGGGGGGAAGTTTCGCCTTGGATGATTTCGGCGTCGGTTTTTCCTCGATGAACCATCTCAAGCAATTACCCATTCAGTTTTTGAAAATTGACGGTGAATTCATCAAGCATTTGCCTGGCACGCGTGAAGACAGGTTGTTTGTCAACGCTATTCACGAAGTGGCCCATGGCATGAATATCAAAAGCATCGCGGAATTTGTCGAGAATAATGAAATATTGGATACCTTGGCGAAAATTGGTATCGATTATGCCCAAGGTTACGGTATAGGCAAGCCGACGCCTCAACCCGAATTTCTTCATTAGCGAAGTATTAGCCGGATATTTTATGGAAAATGTGTTGAATTGGCAGGGAAAATATAAGATTTCTCTATTAAGGGATTTTTCCCGCTTGCAGGAGATATATGCCTTGAATCACGATGCCCTGAGTGAGGTGGGGGATATCTCACCTAGGCAAAATGGAATGTTAGTGATCGATCCTCGCCTGGATAAGATGGCGGAAACATCCATATTGATTGCCGATGAGGGTTACGAGATTATCGGTACGATCTCTTTCACCCTCGATGGAAAAGAAGGCATGCATTTGGAGAAATGGTTTGAAAGAGAGGTCGAGGCAATTAGAGCAAAAGGCGATGTGAGATTGGGGACCGCTTGGCGTTTTGCTATCGAACGTAAACATCGAAATAACAGACGCTTGGTTTTGGAAATGATTTGCGCCGCTTTTGCCGTAGGGCGGAAACAACACTGCAATAAATGTCTAGTTGTTTCAACCTATCGTCATATCGGGTTCTACAAGAAATTTATGGAGGCCGAAATTGTCGCCCAACGCCAGGCTTCCCTGGACGGGAAACGGCTGGTCGATATCGCGTTGCTAATGATTGATGTCGAGGAAACCTGGAAGAGAATTAAGAAAGTGATTTCGTGACGGCCGGTATTAAAAATCATAGGACAGCATCAGGGTATATAAGTCCCAATGTTGGGTGGTCTGCCGGTTTTCCAAGGTGGACAGCCAGCCGGTACCGTTGATGCGGTGATATTCGGCGCTGAGCAAGAGCGTCGATATTAACCTGATCCTCAGGCCAAAGGTCCAGTCCTTGGCAAATCGACTATAAGCCGGAACGGAGAAGGTTCGGGCAAATTTCTGGCCATCTCTGTCGTTTTTGTCCCAGATGAGTTGATCGTAACGGACCAGGCCTTGTATTCGAGAGGTGATATTGTATAAGCCTTGGACATAATAACTTTCGCCGGTGTAATCCATGTCGGGCAGGGCTGGACCAAAATCGTGAATGCGTGTTTTACGTAACGCGTACTCTCCGGTGATCGACCAATTTTCTGCGTTGTATTGTGCGGAAAATATTAACGGGTTGAACCTGAAATTACCCGGCAAAAATTGTCGGTTCGTGGCTTCCGGGTGGTAGTCGGCATTGTATTCGCCATAAGTCACGGCCAACCTGACCATTCCGCCCTGCCATTCGTAATTCAGACGGGTCAGCCAGGAAACGTCGCCCTCGAAATCCCCCGGACTGCTGCCTACCAAGGAATGTTTGAAACTGGGGTCCTCATTGCGAGGAATAAACGCTCCAATATTGAACATGAAGTCGCCATAATCCGTTCTTTGCTCGGCATAAAAATAACCGCCATCGGATGATAAGGCGATATTCCTATTTCGGTCGAAATAAATCGATTGGGGGAGTAACACGCCAGGTCTGGTCGAAGCAACATCGCGGGTATCGTTGTACAACCCCAAGGGGGTAGGCACTCTGCCGACCTTGATGCCCAGCAGCGTCGATTCCGATGACAAAATGGCGTAATTCAAGACGCCATAATCGATGCGTAAATCTTCCTGGTCGGTTTGTCCGGCATTCCGCCACACCACTTGCAGCGCGAGTTGTAAGTCCGGCAAGGGGCGCCAGGAGCCATTGATGCCCAGTTCTCGAAAATCGACCGAAATATTGTCATCGCTATGACCGAATAGGTTATTGTCGGAAGTGTGCAGAAAACCCTGGGAGAGAAAACCATGGATTTGCATGGACTTGGGAAGGCTCGGACCATGGCTCGCTTCGCTTGCTGCGAGCGAGGTAGAGGCTAGGCATAATAGCCAACAAAGGCCGGTGATAACCTTGCCAAATTGATATTCTTTGTCGTGTTGATAATAAAGCATGTTAATCTTTCCCGCCCGCTTGTATGCGCAATTCTTTCAAGCCTTGTTCAATTTGATCGGACCTCAGATAGCCGATCGCGCCAGGAGTGGAAATTAATCTACTGATCATTTCTTCGTTGCTATTCAATTCAATCGGCGCTTGGCCGGAACCACTAAACACCAGGCGATTCCAAATTCGCCGCATCTGGTGAGGAAAGACATTTAATATTTCCTTGCAGAATGCTTTATGGAGGGGATTATCGTCACTTAGTACAAACACGGTAATAGGGGTGCCGTCCTGCCAGCGATGCAATCTCATCTTAAAGATGGCGCTAAGTCCCTGTTTACTGATGGCATCCTGCGTGATGGCGTGATTAACGACAGGTACTACCTTTCCGGGCGCATGCTCGAAATCCATAGCATGACAAAGATCCTGCAAGAGAAAGATAATCAGCAGAATGATGCCTTTTGAAGATGAATTCATTGAAGTCGTTTCAACGGTATGGCATTGGCCCCTGCAATATAGGTCCATGATTACAAACTGTGTAAGCCTAGACTATGTTCTCTAAGATTCAAATCACATTGTGCGCCAATTCAATTGCATGGTGAATTTCCTCGAAATCATTGTAAAAGTGGGGGGAGAAACGTAATCCTTGGCCCCTCATCGCGCAGGCAACATTATTGTCGGTCAATGTTCTAAATAAGGTCCGGTTATCCGCCGAATGATGGCGGAAAACGATAATGGCTGAGCTCAATGCAGGGTTATGTCTAGATAATAAAATAAGTCGACTGCTTTGTTCAATCAGTTCTCGCGCACAGGCCGCGTTTTCCAGGGCTTTTTTTTCGACTTCTTGCATGCCGGTTTCCAATAACAAGGAAAGGCTGGCCGACCAGGCGTGTATGCCCAGCATATTGGGACTGCCGCATTCGAAGCGTTGCGCCGTCGGGTGAATGGACCAGGGTTTGTTCTCGTAATTGTGGGTATCGGCGATCATATGCCAGCCGTATTGGGTAAGGCGCAGTCGCTCTCGCGCTTCGGGGCGGCTGTAAAAAACGCCGAGACCCTCTGGGCCCAACATCCATTTGTGGCCATCGGCCATGACGAAATCGGCCTGGCAGGCCTGTACGTCGAATTGAACGCAGCCGAGGCTTTGTATCGCATCGATGCAAAACAGAATATTGCGTTGTTTGCAAAATTCGCCGATTTTGTTCAGATCGAGGCGCAGACCGCTGGCAAATTGAATCGAGCTGATCGTAATAAGACGGGTGTGATGGTCGACCAGGGCGAACAAGGCATCCTCCGGTTCCGTACAGGGATTGAGATCCGCTTCCCTGAACTCCACCCCTTGGTCGGACAACGATTGCCAGGGAATTCGGTTGGATGGAAATTCCTCGTTACTGCTGACGATGTTGTCGCCGGCTCGCCAGGGCAGGCCATAGGCGACGAAGGATAGGGCTTCCGACGTGTTTTTGACCAGCGCAATATCCTCGGTTGAGGGGGCGTTCAGTAACTGTTGTAACTGCTGGCGTAATTCGCGTTCTTTTTGTAACCATCGGGGATAGAATTGGGAACCGTGAACGACGTTTTGTTCGGCGAATGCCGTCACGGCTTGCGCGGTCCGCTTGGGCCAAGGGGCGACGGCGGCATGATTCAGGTAAATCAATCCTTGTTCTAGTGGGAATTCTGGATGTCTCTGCATGGTTGATGTCTGGATAAATGATTTAAGAATTTTGCCGTGTAATAACGTACATGCTATGGTTCAATAACGGATGATGTCGATATCCAATAACATAATCATGTCATAATCATAAAGTATTCTCTCCCATCAATGACAACATGTATTGTTAAATCTTTAATGGACTGACAAATATGAATAAGAAAATTACCAAAGCTGTTTTTCCGGTAGCCGGATTAGGGACCCGCTTTCTGCCCGCAACAAAGGCCAGCCCCAAAGAAATGCTTCCGATCGTCGATAAGCCCTTAATTCAATATGCGGTCGAAGAGGCGATAGCGGCTGGCATCGATACGATGATCTTTATCACCGGGCGCAACAAACGGGCCATTCCCGACCATTTCGATAAGTCCTATGAGTTGGAGATGGAGCTAGAGCAAGCCGGTAAGACGGAAATGTTGAAAATGATCCGTAACATCCTGCCGTCCCATGTCTCTTGTGTCTTCATTCGCCAGCCGGAGGCTTTGGGCCTGGGACATGCCGTACTCTGCGCCAAACCGGTCATTAACGATGAACCTTTCGCGGTTATCCTGGCCGATGACTTGATCGAGGATTCGACCCGTGGCTGCATGGCGCAAATGACGGAGCTGTTCAAACGCGAGCATCGCAGTATCCTCGGGGTGGAGAGGGTCGATCCGGCCGAGACCCATAAATACGGGATTATCGAAACGGAAGAAGTCGAAACTAGAATCGGACGGTTGCAATCCATCGTCGAAAAACCGGCCCCGGAAGATGCTCCTTCCAACCTAGCGGTCGTGGGCCGTTATATATTGACCCCGGCAATTTTCAACAAGATCGAAAATACCGGCCGCGGCACCGGCGGCGAGATCCAGTTGACCGATGCCATCGCCGATTTGATGGCCGATGAAACCGTCATGTCCTATGAGTTTGAAGGTAACCGTTACGATTGTGGCTCCAAACTAGGTTATTTGATCGCCACCGTCGAACATGCCCTGTTGCATAAAGATTTGAAGGACGATTTCGAGGCTTACTTGAAGGACTTGTCGAAAAAACTGTAAACGATCCGCCCGGCAAGCGAATCGTTACACGCTTCTTAATTGTTCCTTTCGCCGCCGGCGTTCGACAAACTGATGTACCAACAAAGCCGTCAGTATTAGCGAAGCGCCGGCGGCGACCTTTGCGGTCAATTCCTCGTCGTTGACCGCAAAGCCCAATAATAATGCCAAAACCGGAGCAATAATCGTAATCAATGCTACCGTCGTGGCCGGCAGGTGGGTCAGGACGAAATAATACAGGGCAAAGCCGACGCTAGTCGCGATCACACCTAAATAAACGATGGCTATCAGGCTGCGTAGCGTCATATCCGACGGTAATTGCACATCGTCATAAACATACCAACTGCCAAGATACAAAGGCATCGCCAGCAACAAGCCTCCGCCGACCTGAACCATGGCTGGCAATTTGGCGTCGATCTGCTTGATCCAGACGGCGCTGAGCGAATGTAGAAAGGCGCCAAACAAGACGCCGCACATGCCTTGAATGGCGGCGACGTTGAGATCGATGGCCGAACTGAACATCAAGGCCAGCCCGCCGATGCCGAGCAAGTAAGAAAATAATTTCCCCCAACCCAGACTTTGTTCCTGTTGAAAAAATGCCGCCAACAGCGCGGTCATGAATGGCGTCAGCCCGAATATAACCGAAACCCAACCGGAGGGGATGAAACGGGAGGACCAATAAACCGCCATCATCGCGCCGAAAATCTGCACCGCGACGCCCAGGTAAGTCAGCAGCGCAAAGCGATGCCAGGGCAGGCGCTGGCGCGAAAATATCAGCATGAGAAATACGCATAAAGTCCCGATCGCCATGCGCAAAGCGGCGCCGGCAATAAATCCCGCGCCTTCGGCGCTCCATTTAATGGCCAGCGGTGTCGTGGCCCACAGCAGGGTAACGCAGAGGTAGGAGAGGAGAATGCGAATATTGTTCAAGGTCGGCGCTTTCGGCTAAAAAAATCCGCGATTATAACCGATAGGGGAAGGTATAGACGAATAGGTAGGAGCGCCGCCCCCCGGTACGAACAACGCAGGGTAATTGCTCTGCCGGGGCATCGGGAGTACACTCGAAAATAAAAGCGCATATTTCAGGAGAATCTTGGATGGATAATATGTTTGGATTTGCTGATGAGTTGGGACCGGCGAAAATAATTCATGTTTATGAACCGGCCATCGGCTTGAAAGGGATACTGGTGATCGACAACGTCGCCCGCGGGCCGTCGATCGGCGGTCTGCGCATCGCGCCCGATGTCAGCGCCAATGAATGCTTTCGCCTGGCTCGGGCGATGACGTTGAAAAATGCCGCGGCGGATCTGCCGCACGGCGGCGGCAAGATGGTCATTTACGGCGATCCGAAAATGCCGCTACAGCAAAAACAGCAAATCGTACGCGCCGCCGCCGATTCGTTGCGCAACGAGGAAGATTATATTTTCGGCCCCGACATGGGGACCAACGAAGAATGCATGGCCTGGGTCAGGGACGAAATCGGTCGGTCGGTGGGACTGCCGGAGGAATTGGGCGGCATTCCGCTCGATCAGCTCGGCGCGACCGGCTGGGGCTTGATGCACGCCACCGAAGTGGCCTTGCAGCATTTGGACTTCGATCTGACTGAAGCGCGGGTAGCGATCCAGGGGTTCGGTTCGGTCGGGAAGCACAGTGCGCGCTATTTGCATGACAAGGGTGCCAGGATTGTCGCCGTCAACGATAGCCGGGGAACCGTTTACAATCAACAGGGTTTGGATATCGAGGCCTTGTTCGAATTGAAAAAGTTGGGAAAAAGCGTCGCTGACTTCAGCGGCGGCAAAACATTGGAACGGGATGCGATTATCGCCATCGATTGCGATATCTGGATTCCGGCCGCACGGCCCGATGTGATCCATGAAGGCAATGTGCAACAGATGAGGACCAAACTGATCGTGCAGGGCGCCAATATTCCCGTTACCGAAGGGGCGGAAAAGTATTTATACGAACATGGCGTGTTGTGCGTGCCGGATTTCATCGCCAACGCCGGCGGGGTGATCTGCGCGGCGATGGAATACAAGGGGGCGACGGAGCATGCGGCCATGACGACCATCGCCGAGAAGGTTGCCGGAAATACCCGCAAGGTATTGGAAATCTCCGCTAACGATGGCATTCAACCCCGCGAGGCGGCGGTCAAGATGGCCACCGACCGGGTCAAGAAGGCGATGGCGCTGCGGCGCTGGTCGTTGTTTTCCACCGCTCCCCATTTCCTCTGAGGCGGGTGCCGTTCCATGTTCACGATTCGCTTTCACGGTCGCGGCGGGCAGGGCATGAAGACGGCCGGCCATATGCTCGGCAACGCCTTTTTCCTGGCCGGCTACGAGGTTCAGGACGCGCCGCGTTACGGCGCAGAACGGCGCGGCGCGCCGATGACGGCCTATGTTCGGGCCGATAAACAACAGATTCTCTCCCGCGGTATCATTCGCGATCCCGGTTTGGTCGTCGTCGCAGATGACAGCCTGGTGCCGATAGCGTCCGCCGGCGTCATGAGGGGTCTTAGCGAAAACACGGTACTGTTGCTGGTGACTCGGGAAACGGAAGCGACCTGGCGGCAACGGTTAAATATCAACGGCCCGATCAAATTGCTGCCGCCGCCGACCAGCGATCTGCCTTTGGCGAGCGCTGCCTGCGCCGGCGCCGCCGCCAGCTTATGCGGCGTGATCGAAGCCGAACAGCTTGGCGAGGCGATCAGACAGGAACTGACCGGACGGGAACAGGCGCTGATCGATAAGAATATTGCCGCCGCGTTGGAGGCCTACACGTTATTCGCAGCCGACCGCGGCATCGTACCGCAGCGCGAGGGCGCTGACGCGGAGGATTATGTTAAGCCCGATTGGATCGATCTGCCGCTGGAAACGGCGGAGCTGTCGGCGCCGGTGATCCATAGGCCGCAAACTAGCGTCAAGGTCCGCACCGGCTTGTGGCGAACGCGCCGCCCGGTCATTGATGCCGAGCGCTGCAATCAATGCTGGTGGGTGTGCAGCAGCAGTTGTCCGGACAGCGCGATCAATATCATCGATAACCGGCCGGTGATCGATTATGAACATTGCAAGGGTTGCATGATCTGCGTCGCGCAATGTCCGGCCCATGCCATCGAAAGCATTCCCGAGGCGGAAGCGCAACAGGAGGAAAAGTCATGACCCGCCAGTTGATGACAGGTAACGCCGCCGCGGCCTGGGGTGCGCGGCTGGCCGCGGTCGATTATGTGCCGGCCTTTCCGATCACGCCGCAGACCGAAATCATCGAAACGCTGGCCGCCTGGTTCGACGACGGTTCGATGCAGGGGCGCATGACGGTGCTGGAATCGGAGCATTCGATGGTGACCGCAGCCGGGGCTGCCGCCGCGACGGGGGTCAGGGTATTCACGGCGACTTCCAGCCAGGGCTTGTTGCACGCGATGGAAATGATCTACACGGTGGCTGGCTGGCGGGTGCCGTTCGTGCTGGTCAATGTTTCGCGTGGACTGAGTGCGCCGATCACGCTGGAGCCGGACCATAACGACGTGCTGGCGGCGCGCGACAGCGGGTTCCTGCAGTTGCATTGCAGCACCTGCCAAGAGGTATTGGACAGTGTGTTGATCGCCTATCGCCTGGCCGAACATAGCCAGGTCAGGCTGCCGATCATTGTCAACCAGGACGGTTTCTATCTGTCCTTCACCCGCGAGCCGGTGCAGTTGCCCGACCCCAAACAGGCCAGGGCCTTCGTCGGCGACTTCGACATGGGCGGGCTCGGCTTTCGCGCCGGCATGCCGGAAAGCCAGGCCGTCGCGGTGCTCGGCGGTTCGCCGTATTCCTATTTTCGTTACGAATGCCATCTGGCCATGCAGCAGGCCTTGAATGCCTACGATGAAATCGCGGGCGAGTTCGAGCAACGCTTCGGCCGCTATCACGGCGTGGTCGAAGCTTTCCTGACCGATAATGCCGACTATTTGTTCGTGATGATGGGCTGTTTCGCCACTAAGGCCAAACATGCGGTGCTGCAACTGCGCAAAGCGGGCGTCAAAATTGGCCTGTTGCGGCCGCGCTTGTTCAGGCCGTTGCCGGAATGGCGCATCAGGGACATCTGCCGCGGCAAAAAAGCGGTGGCGGTGATCGATCAGAATCTGTCGCTGGGCAAGGGCGGCGTGTTGCATGCCGAACTGACCTCGGTCTTGTATGGCCAAAGCGATATGCCAGCCATCGTCGCCAGTTTCATCGGCGGTCTGGGCGGGCGCGACATATCCCAGGAGGAATTCTTCCATATCGCCGAAATCCTTCAGGATGCGGCGATCAGCGGGCAAACGCCGGCGCCGCGTCTGCTCTATACGCAGACCGAGTTCAGAGAATTCAAGAAATTGCAGGCCATAGCCGTTTACGAACGACACGAGTCCAAGGAGCAGCCGACATGAGCGAAACGATTTACCGGCGCATGAAGGATCTGCCGTCGACCCATCTGCTCGGCGCCGGCACGGCCGCCTGCGCGGGTTGCGGCGGAATGCAGGCCTTGCATCAGATCTACGACGTGTTCGGCGACAAGACCGTTTTCATCAATGCCGCCGGTTGCATGACCCTGTTGTCGGTCTATCCGTTCACGCCGTTTAGCGGCTCCTGGTTGTATTCGGCGATGGGATCGGCGCCGGCCGGCGCGCAAGGGGTGCGCGACGCGCTCGATATCCTGTTGGCCAAGCAACGTATCCCGGCCGAAGAGGATCTTTCCGCCGTGGTGCTGACCGGTGACGGTTCGGCCTACGGCATGGGGGTATCGGCGACATCCGGCGCGATCGACCGCAATCTCGATTTTCTCTATATCTGCTACGACAACGAAGGTTACGGCAATACCGGCCAGCAATTCTCCAGCGCCACGCCGCATGGGGCGAAGACGGCGACCAGCGAGGGCGCGGCCGGCTATCCTGGCTTCAAGAAAGACCTGTTCTCGTTATGGGTGGCGAACAAACCGGCCTATGTCGCCACCGTAATCGGTAGCGAACCGCTCGATCTGGCGCGCAAGGTCGAAAAAGCGAAACAAATCAAGGGGCCGCGGCTGCTGTTGGCCTTGGCCCCTTGTCCAACCGGCTGGGGCTTCGATCCGGCCGACAGCTCGGCGATAGGCCATTTGGCTGTGAAGACCGGCATCTGGCCGCTCAAGGAGTATGTCGACGGTCGGGTCGTGCATAATAAAATTCCTCGGGAGCGTCTGCCGGTCGAAGACTATCTGCAAAAGCAGCAACGCTTCGCCCACTTGTTCAGGCCGCAACGCAACGAGGCATTGCTGCAGGAAATCCAAAACCGGGTCGATGATTACTGGGACAAAGTAGAACCGGAATGACAATGACGAAAAGTTATTGCCATCGCGGCGGCGAAACGCCGCTGCTCGGCGCGACGATCCCGGAGCATTTCGCCGCGATTGCCGAACGATATTCCGACCGCGAAGCGGTCGTCAGCCTGCCACAGCAACAGCGCCTGACTTATCGCGAATTAGGCGAACAGGTCGATCTCGTCGCTCGAGGCCTGCTCGCCTTCGGCTATTCCCGCGGCAACCGCATCGGCATCTGGTCGACCAATAATGTGGAGTGGATCTTGTTGCAACTGGCCACGGCGCGCATCGGCGCGATTCTGGTCAACATCAATCCGGCTTATCGCATTCATGAGCTGGAATTTGCGTTGCAACAATCACAAGTGCAATGCCTGGTGTGCATTCCCGCTTTCAGGAAGAGCGATTACGTCGAGATGCTGGTCGAATTGCTGCCGGAATTGCAGCAATCTTCCGCTATCATCGACAGTAAACGTTTGCCTAATTTGAAACGCGTGATTTTGTTCGATCCCCTGATGCCGTTGCGGAAGGCCCCGTCCGCAGGTTTCTCACGGTGGTCGGATTTATTGACCGCCGCCGGCGATGTGTCGACAAAGCAACTCGAGCAGGCCGGCGCGGCTCTAGATATCGACGATCCGATCAATATCCAATACACCTCGGGCACCACCGGTTTTCCCAAGGCCGTCGAACTGACGCATCACAATATCCTCAACAATGCCTGGTTTTCCGCCCAGGCGATGCGATTCTCGGAACAGGACAGGCTGTGCATCCCCGTGCCGTTTTATCATTGTTTCGGCATGGTGCTGGCCAATCTGCTGTGTTTCTCGGTCGGTGCCTGCGCGGTGATCGCCTGCGAGCATTTCGACGCCGGCCTGGTTCTGCAGGCCATCGAGCAGGAACGCTGCAGCGGGCTGCACGGTGTGCCGACCATGTTTATCGCCGAGCTGGATCATGCCGATTTTCCCCGTCATCGTCTCGATTCGCTACGCACCGGCATCATGGCCGGCGCGCCGTGTCCACCGGAACTATTGCGCCGGGTCATGCAAGATTTGCATTGCCAAGAGATCCTGATCGGTTACGGCGAAACCGAAGCCTCGCCGTTGACGCACCTGACCGCCATCGACGACAGCCCGTATTGCCGCACCCACACCGTCGGCCGCAATTTGCCGCATCAGGAAGTCAAGATCGTCGATATTTCGACCGGCAAGACGGTGGCGATAGGCGAGGCCGGCGAGATTTGTTTTCGCGGCTATCACATCATGCGCGGTTATCACGACAATGAACCAGCGACCCGCGAGGCCATCGACGACCGGGGCTGGCTGCATTCTGGCGATGTCGGGGTTATGGACGGGGAGGGCTATGTCAGTATCACCGGGCGCTTGAAGGAAATGATTATACGCGGCGGCGAGAATATTTATCCGCGCGAGATCGAGGACTTGCTTTATACCCATCCGAAAGTCGCCGCGGCCGCGGTCTTTGGCGTGCCCGACGATTACTATGGCGAAGAGGTCGCGGCCTGGCTGCAATTACGGGAAGGGCAATGCTGCGATGAGAACGAGATCCGCTCCTTTTGTGAGGGGCAACTGAGCCATTTCAAGATTCCCCGCTACATTCGTTTCGTTGACGGCTTTCCGATGACGGTGACCGGCAAGATGCAGAAATATAAGATGCGCGAGATGATGCAGCAGGAATTGGCCGGGAAATCAGATTAGCCTTAATCCAAAATACTTTTTATATTGCTGTTATCAATCAATCTCGGCGGCAGCCACTTCGCCGCGTTCATCGAGTTTAAGCCATAACCGGCCATAGCACGATTTCTGGTCGGCCTGACAGCCGGAGCCTTCCATGATGCTTTCCAGAAATGTGAAATAAATCAAAAGACGGCCGGGTTGGCGTATTAGAATTTCGTAATGAATCGAGTCGTCGATAATCCAGCCGTTCTGGCTGCAAAAAGTATTGAGTTCCTTGCATACCATTAAGAACGACTGGATAGGATCGGGTTTGGCAATCACAGAGAACAAGGGCTTGAAACAATAATTATAGAGTAACTCATCTATGGTTTGCTTAAAGCGTACTTTATAAACCAATATCCTGATGATCCGTCATGCTTTTCAGCCGTTTGGCGGTGTCTTCCACCAGTTCGGCCGCCATCGATAAGTGTTGCGATAGCGCTTCGCGGACGATGAGGTTAAGTTCGTGGAACTCTTTGTCGGAAATTGCATCCCTCGCTTCATCGCTCAACACGTTTTTAAAGGCGGTCACGACTTTATCGGCCAGTTGGTTGTTTTCGGTCGTCATGGTTTCTCCTGGTGCGATTATAAACGAATTTATTTTGCCGAGTTTGAGCTGAATTTGGTTACAATGCAAGTCATTACATAATCAATCGGCCCCTATGAAAAAATCAGTCTTAGTTACCGTTATCGCGGCTTTACCCCTTTTATTTTCCTGTTCTTCGCAACCGATACGGCCAGTGCATAACGAACAGCCGGCTATTGGTGATGACATGGAGGAACAAGCGACGGTGACGACTGCGTTGCCGGCGCCGTTTTTGTATCGCGACAAGGAAGGCAAGACGTTGAAATTGGTCCGCATGATGGAGGGCGGCGCTTGTAAGAATGAAGATCAGGGTGTCGTGGGCATGTTCATGTTGTATGCGGATCCGGATGATATCGAACGCATCAAGCAAGAAAAGGGAGAAAAAGTATTTGCCGATTATGAACAGGTTATCGAGCAGTTTTCCATGCTGGCTTTGGAACAGGCAGTCAAAGAGCTGGAATTTGCCGATGACCCGTTTGCATTGGATGAGGAAGATGCGCAACGTCGATTGGCGGGAAAATTGACCGATTTGTTCGACGCCGCGATTGCCGATGCCATCGTCGAGTTTGAAGCCAACACAACCCTGATGATCGATTTAGTGCCGTTGCAGGACTCTTTTTATTTTTATCTGAATGGTTGCGACATGTCCCATGAAGAATGATCGCAAACACCTGGACCGATGTGCGGACGATTCAACTTGTTGGCCGGGCCCGACCGGCTGAGCGAGCATTTTCAATTACAACGGCAACGCCCTTATCGAACCAGTTACAATATCGCGCCAGGGCAAAAAATCCTCACCGTCGTGCGATTGGGAGACGGCAGCCATAAGGCGGTCAATTTATGGTGGGGGCTGATTCCGTCCTGGTCCAAGGACCGTAAGATCGGTGCTCGCATGATCAATGCCCGCGCTGAAACGGCTGCCGAAAAGCCGGCATTCAGGGCAGCCTTCCGGCAACGGCGGTGCCTGATTCCGGCCACCGGTTTTTATGAATGGCACAAAACCGATCGCGGCAAACAGGCTTACCATATCTGCCGCGAAGACCTTAGTGTGTTCGCTTTCGCCGGATTATGGGAACATTGGGAAAAGGGCGCGGAAACCGTTTATTCCTGCACGATTCTCACAACGGCGGCCAATGCCTTGATGCAGTCGATACACGAGCGTATGCCGGTGGTGGTGAATTCCGGCCAGTACCCGCTTTGGCTGGATAAGCAAACCCCTATCGACGAATTGAATAGCCTATTGCTTGATGACGCCTATGAGGATTTCGTCGCCAAGCCTGTTAGCGATTGGGTCAACAACCCGGCCCACGACGATGCCGATTGTCTGACCTAACGCCTACAGCCCAAGCTCGAACACTAGCTTGATCGAAACATAGACGATTAGAATGATGAGGCCGATATACAGCAAAAACTGCAATGGCTGTTTCCGAACGCCATCGATCAGGCGTTTGTTTTTTCCTTGCCGTTTCAATCGCTCATAAATCGCCCGTTGCTCGGAATAGCGTTTTTGTTGATACGTTTCCAACAATCGTTTAGCCGTGGTCAGGTCGTCGTCGTTCCTGAGCCACAGAGCAGGCATCGAAATGCCCCAATTGCCTGCCGAGGTTTCGTAAAAATCGATATTGTGTGCGTCGAGTAATTCGCGTACTTCCTCGGCCTCGTCTTCCGGTACGCCCCGTAACGGGAAAAGCAGAGTTGCCATAGAATAAGCTGTCATTGCATAAAAGCCGAAGATAATACCTTATTCACGACCTCGTTGTGCAGCCGTCATGCTAAGTCCGGAAATATTAGCGGTTATGCCGGGCATTGTTTTTCCAGTTTGTTCGTTTTTTGTTAGCGTGCTTGAAAACACGAATTCAAGCAGTATATTTCTGGCGGATTATCCGCTTTTGTGCCAGGATGAGCCTTGGGGTTAAAACTTGCTTGTTATCGAATCGATTAAGTTTTCGCGTTGCCAGTTTCGGAATGATATTGCTTCATCCCGGCTTCTTACGAGGGAGAAAAGGTTAAGCGTCGAAATTTGTTGTGGGCAGGGTTTTGTATTAAGGGAGCGGATCATGAGACAGCTGAAATTTATTTTATATTTATCGTTGCCGGCTTTATTAAGCGGTTGTGTCAATCTCGATGCCGTCGGCAAATTTGCCGACGGCACGGAAAAACTATCCATTGCTTCGGCTGAATTTTACCGGTCAGAATTGGAAACGGACAGGAAACTGGCCGGTTTGGTCGTCGATCTCGGCGAGACGGTTCCGGCCGATGAATCAGCTTGGGTGAATGCCAGCAGTCGAGGGGAAAACCTAATCGCCGAAGCGCGCAGAAACAGGGCGGCGGTCGCGGCGTTGGCGAGCTATGCCGAGAGTTTGCGGGAAATTGCCGAGTACGACGATGAGGAAGAGATTGCCGAATCATCCGGCAAGTTAAGCCGCAATCTGGTGAGTCTCAGTCATGAGTTGGATAGTAGTTCCAGTGTGGATGAATCGGCGCTGGCTCAGGCTTTTACCCAACTGGCGGGTTTGTACAGCAAGGTTAAGACCCGTTCCGTTATCCTCGAAAAGGTGAAAAAAGCCCAGCCGCATGTGGAAACTATTGTCTATACGATGTTGAGGGATATCGAACGGCAGCAGGTCAGGTTTTCGCTCGCCCGGCTGAGCGCCAATGTGAACCGGGAAAAGTGGTTCAACAGCTTCCAGCATGATTATCGGTCGGCCGGTTTGGCGGACTCGCAGAAATCCTTATTGGCGATGGCGGCAGGGCAATTGGTGGAGGATGAACTAGCGGAAAAATTGTCCGAATTGCCCTCCCGCCGTTTTCTGGAAAAATTACAAAAAACCGCCAACAGTTGCCTTGCCGCGCATAAGGCCATCGGCGAAACCGGTTTGAAGAAGGACGCCAAAGTTCTCGTCGAGTTTGCCGGCGATGCGCGCGACCTTTACAACAGTATTTCCGATATCCCTTAAATTTAGGAGCAACTCATCATGGTTTCAACTGAAGAAATTCTCGATTTATTATCGACTTTAATTCTGGACCTCGGCTCGATTCGGGAGCAGACGCAGGACAAGATAGACCGGGCGGCGATTAATAATCAAATCATGGCATTGACCAGTCTATGGCGGAAAATCGACGACGCTCGGGCCGGTGAAGGGAATGATGAATTGACGGAAGCGAAAACCACTTTGGAAGGAATCACCCAGGAACTGAAACAGGAAAAGAACAATTTGCAGAATGTGGCCAAGGTGATTTATCGCGCGGCCCAGGCTATTGCCGTGGCGGAAAAGGTTGTCAAATTAGTCGGCTGATCGAGCCTTTCGTGTCGAGTTGCCGCCGTTGCCGAGCCATGCTTACACCTGTCGTAAATCAAAATTCGGCGCCTCCTTAGACATTGCCGAAAATTGAAGTGCGATAAGTATAGTTGAGACGGTGGTGGAATAGCGCCGCATTCATTTTTTTACGTTTTGTGTTGATCCGGTTCGAAGACTGAAACGGTGGAGGTTAACAGTATGACTTTTCCGGGCAAAGCCTACATTGGGCTCGTGGTTTTATGTTCAACTTTATTGGCCGGCTGCGCGCCGAACATCATTTATCGCAGCGATTACGCCAGTTGCACGATCACCGATAACAATCCCTGCGATAGTCATTCCATCCAGCTTCATCATGCCGGCAGCGACCAGGAATTTTTGCTGGGTTTTGTCGAAATCGACGATCAGGGGCAGTTACGGGACCGCCTGCAAATGAACGCATTGATGGACAGCGTGTACCGAATGTCTTCCGACGACGATGTGTTGATCAATGTGTTTGTTCATGGCTGGCATCATAATGCCGCGCCGGGCGATAGCAATATCGAGGGTTTCAAGGAGACTCTGGCCAAGCTCAGCCAGATCGAACACGAATATGCAAAAGACGAACCGCGTAAGGTAATCGGAATCTATGTCGGCTGGCAAGGCGAATCGATCGATTTCCCCGGGCTGCGCTATGTGACCTTTTGGGATCGGAAAAACACCGCCGAGGATGTCGGTTATTTGGGCATTAGCGAGTTATTGTTGCGTCTAGAGCAAGTTACCCACGTTAAAAAAACTCAGCGGATCGAAGATGAAAAAAAACCTGGGCTTACGGATGCGGGTGATAACAGTTTGCAACAATCGTCCAGCCGGTTGGTTATCATCGGCCACAGTTTTGGCGGGGCGGTGGTTTACAATGCCGCTTCGCAGATTCTGGCCAGTCGTTTCGTCAACAGTAAAATCGGCAAAAGCTATGTGGGAGCGGTGGAAGGCTTTGGCGATCTCGTGGTCTTGCTCAATCCGGCGTTCGAAGCCACGCAATTTGCGCCGTTGTATGACTTGGCGCAATCGCGTTGCAGCTATCCGTTTTCCAAGCGGCCGCGCTTGGCCATACTGACATCGGAAACCGATTACGCTACTAAATACGCTTTCTGGGCCGGTAGGGTTTTTTCCACGTTGTGGGAAACGCATAACACCATCGAACGCGAGGAATGCGGCGGCAAGCGCAAATTAATCATGGATGAAGGCGAAGCCGATCGCAACACGGTGGGGCATTTTTCTCCCCTGTTAACGCATGAATTGAGCAAGGCTAAAGCGCAACGCGAGGTTGCCAAACCAAGGCCGCAGGAATTAGCGGCTTTGTGGCGGCAACAGAAGGAGGGCAAGGCGATGCGCTACGGTAACACCGAACTCACCCATTTAGGCAAGACCGAACTGCATAATCCTTATTTGAACATCTTGGTGCATAGCGATGTCATGGATGGACATAACGATATTTTTGGGGATGATCTGACGGATTTCATCCGCATGTTGATTTTGTTATCAACCCAGCGATGAGCAAGCATTTTGTCGATGAGCGTTCAATTTGGTACCATGGGAGATTAATTTTCTGGATGCCTTGGCAGGTTTTGCGGGCAATCTCTGATCGTTATGACGAGCGAATCGATTGAATACAAAAACTTCCGACTAGTCAAAACCTGGGAAAACAGGGTAAAAGTGATTGCGCCCGCCTTGCAAGGCGAACCGGAACGCGCCTATATATTTCAAATATTATTGAACAAAAGGCCGGAGATCCAAGAGTTGTTGATCACCGTGAAGAGCGGCGAAATCGACATCAAATTTGCCGCCGAATCCTTGTCGCGGGAACAGTTGCTTCTGGCCATGGATAATATCTTGGGCAACGTGGCGAAAAAATCCTCCGCGATCGACAAAAAGCAGTTGCCCGGCAATCCCGAAGAAATCGAATTACGGGTCGGCGGCATGAGCTGTCCGGCATGTGCTTTGTTGATCGAAATGGCGTTAAAAAAAGACGAACAGGTCGTCGATGCCAGCGCTGATTTGGATAGCAAGTTGGTCAGGGTTTTTGGTTCCCTCAGCAGAGAGCAGGTGATCGAGCGTATCGAAAAATTGGGATATAAACATATCGGCGAAGAACGATGAGCGAAGAAAGAATTATCGAATTGGAAATCAAACTGGCTTATCAAGAAGAATTGGTCGACACGTTAAATTCCATTGTCGCCAAGCAACAAACGCAGATTGATAAGTTGGAAGAAACCTGCAAACTGTTGCACGATAAAATCAACGCGCTGGCAGTAGCGGAGCCGAAAAAAAATCCGGTGCATGAAATTCCGCCGCATTATTAAATGAAGGTGAACTCATTCACATTTGTTATAAATTAATAAGTTATGGAGCCTTTCTAAGCTAGACTGTTAATTATTCTTGATTGACACGGAACATGAGCAAATGAATACGATAGCGATAGACGGAAAAATTTATAGTGAGCGGGATATTGTTAAGGAAAAGCAAGAATATGTCCGCTTGGAAGCGGTCGATTTATGTTTCGCCTTGCGCGCCCTGGTCAACGATCGCTCGGCTTTGGTCAGGCGCGCGGTGGCTCGGAAGAAAGTGGGTCATGAGCAGTTGGTTCATGATGAAAATTGGCGGGTCAGGGCGACGGTGGCTCAATATTGCGACGACGAGCGTCTGCTCGATATTTTGAAGAACGACAAGAACGATTTTGTCCGCTTCATCGTTGTTAAGCGCGGCCACGACCTGGAGCAATTTGTTCACGATGTCGATGAGGAGATCGCTTCGATCGCCCGCTACGGTTTGCAGCAACGGCGCTTGGCTGCGGCCTGACGCGTCTCAAGCTAAGCTGGAGCTATTTGAGTTCATCAGTTGGGTTATTCCGTTGTCGTGGATCATGGTGAGCGCCAGCGAGTTCGACTTAACCAGGTGGAACGCGATGGCGCTTTTTGTCGCATGCCACCAAATGGCGGTCTACATTAATTTTCATTCATTAATGAGTAGCTACGCGCGGGACATAAACTTTCCGGTGTCGCTATTGACCTTGATGATTTCCCCGGTTTGGATATATTCAGGAACTTGAATCTCCAGTCCGGTATTCAGTTTGGCCGGCTTGGTGCGATTCGTGGCGCTGGCGCCTTTCATCGCCGGCGGCGTTTCGACGATTTCCATCGTGATTGTGGTGGGAAGCTCTATGCCCAGGGCGGAGTCGTCCAATAACAACATGACGATGCCTTCCAGGCCTTCGGTCAGATAGGCTATTTGGCCTTCCAAATCGGCGGCGTTCAGGCTGTATTGGTCGTAGGTTTCCGAGTTCATGAAATGGTATTCCTCTCCGTCCTGATAAGAATACTGCACCATCACCCGGGAACAGTCCGCCTCCTTGAGAAAATCGTCGCCCTTAAAGGTTTCATCCAGTTTTTGCTTGGTTTTCATGTGGGCGAAGCGAATTTTATAGAGCGTCGACGCGCCGCGGGAAGTCGGGTTGCGGACCTCGATGGTTTTCACGGCATAGGGTTCGCCGTTGATCTCAACGGCCGATCCTTGTTTGAGTTCGCTGGCTTTTGGCAAGGTAATGTCCTCAATTCGTTGTTGGAAAAAAAGTTAAATGTGTCGTGCCGAGGAATTATATATTGATTCCGCGCCATTGTTGATCGATAAACCCGTAAAGCGGCCAGTATTGGTCTTTGTAACTCATTTTGCGGCATTGTTTTATCCAATATCCCAGATATAAATAATCCAGGCCGAGCTGTTTGGCATGCTCGATTTGCCACAATACGGCGTAGGTGCCGAGGCTATGGGAAGCCAGCTCAGGATCGAAAAAGGTATAGACGGCAGACAGGGCCTTATCCAATAGGTCGGCAATGGCGACCGCTGCCAGCTTGCCATCCAGGTGAAATTCGACGAAGAGGGTGTCGCACCAAGCGCTGCCGAGAAAAGTGATATATTCCTCGGGACTGGAATCGGCCATGCTGCCGCCGGCATGGCGCTGGTGTTGATAACGCAAATACAGGTCGTAATGGCGTTGATCGAAAGCGGCGGGTTTGACGATGGCGGTTGCCGATTGATTTTTCTTCAGACAACGTTTCTGCCGTCGATTGGCGTTGAACAAACGAACCGGAATCCTGACCGGAATGCAGGCTTTGCAGTGCTGACAGTGGGGACTGTAGACATCGTTGCCGCTACGCCTGAAACCTTGTTCGATCAGGCGCGAATAAATTTCGACGTTGAGCGGAAAAGAAGGATGAACAAAAGCCGTTTGCGCCGTTTGTCCGGGTAAATAACTGCATTCGTGCTGACCCGTTAGCAGTAGTGGAACGGAGATCATGTCGTTTGCCAAGCCTGTTCGGCCGGTGCCCGGTTACACAGCCGGCGTAGGTGTTGGAGAAAGTCCAACCGTGCAATCTCAATGGCTCCCAGGCTGACCAAGTGCTCGGTATGGACTTGGCAGTCGATCAGCCGGTAATCCCAGGCGATCAGATTGTTCACCAGGTGTACGAAGACCACTTTGGATGCGTCGGTTTGGCGGTGGAACATCGACTCCCCGAAGAACACCCTGCCGATGGCCAACCCATAGAGGCCACCAACCAGCTCTCCATCACGCCACGCCTCGATCGAATGGGCAATGCCTTGTCTATGTAACTGGTTGTAGGCCTGTTTCATTTCCTCGGTGATCCAAGTGCCGCTTTGACGCTCGCGCGGGGCGGCGCAGGCATCGACGACCGCAGAAAAGGCTTGGTCGAAACTGAGTTGGAAAATATTCTTCCTCAGTGTTTTTCTGAGGCTGCGGGAAACCTTTAATTGCTCGGGAAATAACACCAAACGCGGATCAGGGGACCACCATAGGATCGGTTCACCCGGACTGAACCAGGGGAAAATGCCATGGCGATAAGCGTTGACGATGCGCCGGGAAGAAAGGCAGCCACCGATCGCAAGCAGGCCGTCCGGTTCGCGCAAGGCCTTTTCCGGGCTGGGAAAAGGCTGTTCCGGTCTAAGTGGGTCGAGAACGGTCAGATTCATGTCGGTGACAGGGAACGGTTATTCAGTCGCTCCCTGAAAAAACAGTCAGGCTTTCTCCTCCAACTCATCGAGATACTTTTCCGCGTCCAGCGCCGCCATGCAGCCGGCGCCAGCGGAAGTGATCGCCTGTTTGTAATGGGCGTCCATCACGTCGCCGGCGGCGAATACCCCGGGAACGCTGGTGACGGTGGCATTGCCTTTGATGCCGCTATTGACGACGATGTAACCGTTTTCCATCTCCAATTGGCCTTCGAAGATGCCGGTGTTCGGCGTATGGCCGATGGCGATGAATACGCCGTGAACGTCGACTTCTTTAGTGCTGCCATCCTGCGTGCTTTTGATGCGCATGCCCGTCACCCCCATATCGTCTCCGAGCACTTCGTCGAGGGTATGATTCCATTCGATCACGACATTGCCGTTTTGAGCTTTTTCCAGCAGTTTGTCGGACAGGATTTTTTCCGAGCGGAATTTGTCGCGGCGATGCACGACGGTCACTTGGGAAGCTATATTAGATAGATAAAGGGCTTCTTCGACCGCGGTGTTGCCGCCGCCGATCACCGCGACCGGTTTGTTGCGGTAAAAGAAACCATCGCAGGTCGCGCAGGCGGAAACGCCCTTGCCCTTGAACGCTTCCTCGGAGTCCAGGCCCAAATACTTGGCCGATGCGCCGGTGGCGATGATCAACGCGTCGCAGGTATAGGAGCCGGAATCGCCGGTCAAGGTGAACGGACGGGCGGATAGGTCGGCGGAGTGGATATGGTCGAAAATGATTTCGGTGTCGAAGCGCTCCGCATGTTTGCGCATTCTTTCCATTAACTCGGGACCCTGCAAACCTTCGGCATCGCCAGGCCAGTTATCGACATCGGTAGTGGTGGTCAACTGCCCCCCCTGCTGCATGCCGGTAATCATGACCGGGTTTAGATTCGCTCTGGCGGCATAAACAGCGGCCGTGTAACCGGCCGGTCCGGAACCGAGAATTAATAATTTGCAATGTTTCGCATCAGCCATCGACGGCAACTCCATAAGCAGGTGGGTTAAATTTGACAATTATACGAATTATTGCTTGGCGAAAAAACCGTTTGCCCGTCATGGGAACGAATCAACCAAGTATGGGCGGTAGTAAAATCCGCTATTTCAGTGCGTTACGATTTAAGGTGAAATATATACTTAATCATCTATAATGATGTTTTATCAGATCTTTATTCGTTATTTAAAATGGTTGCTGTTATCGAAGAGAAAACCGTACGCGGATTGCGCGAAGTGGCGTTTTTGGCTTTCATCAGCTGTGCGCTGTTTTTTTTCATCGCTTTATTTACATTCGATCACGAGGATGCCGGCTGGACCCATAGCGGCTCCATGCAACATATCAACAATGCCTGCGGCGTCGTCGGCGCCTGGGTGGCCGATTTCGTGCTCAGTTTTTTCGGCTTGATGGCATTCCTGTTTCCGGTCATGATTTTGTGGCATGGCTATCTGGTTTACACGCAGGCCAAATTAAAAGGCAATAAATTCGTGCTGGCCATTCGCTGGAGCGGTTTTGTCGCCACGTTGATCTCCGGTTCCGCGCTATTTTATTTGCATCTGCTCAGGGTTGGGCTGGAGTTGCCCGGCAGCACCGGCGGCGTGCTGGGGCAAGAGATTGGCGATGCATTGGTCATCATGTTGGGGGATTCCGGCGCCACTTTGTTATTGCTGGCGATCTTTCTGGCCGGCATCACGTTGTTTACCGGCTTGTCCTGGTTCGCGTTGATGGACTTCGTCGGTAAATATTCGCTGACGCTGTGCGCGTTTCTTTATCGTAAGGCCATACAAGGTTGGCAGGGTTATCAGGACAACAAGGTTAGCCGTCCCAAACCGGCCGTAACGAAAAGCAAACCGCAGAAAAAAGCGAAAGTCAAAATCGCGCCGGTGGTCAAGGCCGTCGAAAGCAGCGAGCGGGCGAAAAAAGAAGCGCAAATCGACTTGTTCGATGGCGCGGATTTCAAGGGCGCATTGCCACCGTTATCGTTGTTGGAAAAACGCGATATCAAAGTCAAAGGCTATTCCCAAAGCGACCTGGAAGAGATGTCCCGGCAGGTCGAGGATGTTTTGCAGGACTACAATATCGTTGCAGAAGTGGTCGCCGTGCATCCAGGTCCGGTGATCACCCGTTTCGAACTGCAGTTGGCGGCAGGGGTGAAAGTCAGTCGTATCAGCGGGTTGGCGAAGGATTTAGCGCGCGGGTTGTCCGTGACCAGCGTGCGCATTGTAGAAGTGATCGAAGGCAAAAGCGTGATCGGTCTGGAAATCCCCAACCAAGAACGGGAAATCGTGCCGTTGCGGGATTTGCTGGCGTCGCGTAATTTCGAGAAATCCAGATCGAATTTGACGTTGGCGTTGGGCAAAGACATTGCCGGTGTCCCCGTCATGTCCGACTTGGGCAAAATGCCGCATGCCTTGGTGGCCGGTACCACGGGTTCCGGTAAATCGGTGGCGATCAACACGATGATTCTCAGTCTGCTGTACAAGTCGCGGCCCGAGGATGTGCGATTAATCATGATCGACCCGAAAATGTTGGAATTGTCGGTTTACGAAGGCATCCCGCATTTATTAACGCCAGTCGTCACCGATATGAAAGATGCCCAGAATGCCTTGCGTTGGGCGGTCGCCGAAATGGAACGGCGCTATAAGTTAATGTCCAAGGTGGGTGTGCGAAATCTGGCCGGTTTCAATCAAATGATCAGGGAAGCCGAGAAAAAAGGCCAGCCGATTCGCGATCCTTTGTTTCAATTGGAACGGCCTTTAGAAGAAGGTGAGGAATTCCCGATGCTGAGCACGTTGCCAAGCATTGTCATCGTGATCGATGAGCTGGCCGACATGATGATGATTGTCGGCAAGAAGGTGGAGGAATTGATCGCCCGCTTGGCGCAGAAAGCCAGGGCGGCCGGCATCCATCTGGTATTGGCAACGCAGCGGCCGTCGGTCGACGTATTGACGGGGCTGATCAAAGCCAATATTCCCACCCGGATTTCTTTCCAGGTTTCTTCGCGTATCGATTCGCGCACGGTTCTCGACCAGGGCGGCGCGGAAGCACTGCTCGGTAACGGCGACATGTTGTTCCTGCCGTCCGGAACCAGCATTCCGTTGCGGGCCCATGGGGCTTTCGTCGACGACAACGAGGTGCATCAAGTAGTGGAATTCTTGAAAAAAACCGGCCCCGCCGATTATTTGGAGGAGATTACCCAGGAACGTAGCGACAGCGGCGAGATTGCCGGTAGCGAAAGCGTCGACGCGGAAATGGATAGTTTGTACGACGAAGCGGTACAGTTCGTTACCGAATCGCGCAAGGCCTCGATATCCAGCGTACAACGCCGCTTTAAAGTTGGCTACAATCGCGCTGCCCGCATGATCGAGGACATGGAGGCGGCCGGTGTCGTCAGTGCACCGGAGGGCAACGGTAGCCGCGAAGTATTGGCGCCGCCGCCACCGAAGGATTGATGTCGTGAATGAATATATTGCGGTGTTATTGGGGATGTTGTTGCTGGCCGCGTTTGGAGGCTGGTTCTTCAGTTCCCGCAAGCCGGTTGAAAAGCCGGTGAAAGTAATGTTATTCGTGCTGTATTTCTGGGGCTTGGCGTTTGTACAGATCGCGTTGCTGGCCTTGGGGTATTTTCTGTGGACGGAATAGTCCTGAGCCGAGTGGTTTGCGCGTCACGGCTTGTATTTGTCGCTGGCAAGGTCGGCAGCGGGCCGTATTTTTGTTTTACCTGACCGGTCTCATCCCTTACAATTCAGCAGTGGTTCATTAACTAATAATAATACCTGGAGGAGAGTATGTTCAAAATTCGCTTACTGGTTTCCGCGTTGGCGTTGACCGGTTCCATGGCGGTCAATGCCGCAGAAGCATTGCCAACTAACGCACCCGCACCGGCCGACAACCCTACCACGCCTGAAAAAGTCGCCTTGGGACAAATGCTGTACCACGATCCACGCTTGTCATCCAGCGGCACGGTATCTTGCGCCTCCTGTCATAACACCATGCTGGGCGGTGACGATAATCGCGGCGGCTCCGTCGGTGTTGGCGGCCAAGTTGGCGGGCGTAGCGCGCCGACGGTCTGGAATGCCGCTTTCAACAAAGTGCAATTCTGGGACGGCCGTGCGGCTAGCCTGGAAGAGCAGGCGGCCGGTCCTGTGACTAATCCGATCGAGATGGGCATGAAAAGCTGGGATGATGTGGTTGCCCGCTTGAAAACGATAGAAGGCTATCAAGTTGCGTTCGAGAAAGCCTTCGGTAAGGGCTCCATTTCCAAGGACAATGCGACCAAGGCGATTGCCGCTTACGAAAGGACCTTGATCACGCCGAACAGCCCTTATGACAAATATGTCAAAGGAAGTAAGTCGGCCATGACCGAACAACAGGTTCGCGGTATGAATAAAGCGGTCGAATTGGGGTGTACCAGCTGTCATAGCGGTCCGGCCTTTAACGGACCGGGCACCTTCCAAAAATTCCCTGTGATCGATAACGGCTACTTCGAAGCGCAGTATCACTTCAAGAAGGATAAAGGTCGCGCCGAAGTGACCGGTAAGGAAGAAGACGAAAACTTCTGGAAGGTACCGACGCTGCGTAATGTCGCTTTGACTGCGCCGTATTTCCACAACGGCAAGGTTAAAACGCTGGATAAGGCGGTTAAACTCATGGCTAAACTGCAGTTGGGTAAAGACTTATCCGATGAAGATGTCGCCGATATCGTCGCATTCCTGAATGCGCTGACCGGTGAGTTTCCAGAGCAAAAAATGCCGCATTTGCCGCCTCAAGCGGGTACAACTTTCAACTAATTTGGGAAGATGCGCTGCACAGTCGCAGCGCATTCTCTTTAGAGTAATAAAGAAGGAGGACTTTGATCCTCCTTTTTTATTGCTTATTGATTTTGATAAATCGACAGCGCCGTTATGCGCTGATCAATCAGCAGCAGCATATTTTGATAGGCCGGGCTGTAAATGGAGACGTAACGTTGCTGGAACTGTTGCAGGGTCATGCGTTCGGGCAGATCCCGCACATCCGGCATAAAGGCCTGGTAGTCCTTGATGTCATGCATGGCTTTTTGCATTTTTCTGGCGCTTTCCGGCGAAGCCGTGGCGATCTGACCGAATTTGAGCCCGGCCCGGTCGCCGGCCAGGTCGATAAAACTAAAACCGCTGCCGCCTTGGGCGTCGTTTAATTCCTTTTCCTGTCCCAGCATGTGAGCCAGCGTCGTGGCGCCAGTGGCCGCCAGCGCGGCGGAGGCCACGAAATGTTTGGCGATGTCGATGCGTTTATATAAAAAAACCGGATAATATTTGCTTGTCGTCAGTTTGATCGGCAGGTACGAACTCAGCTCGTCTCTGTTGACATAGGTACTGACGGCGATGAGCAGGGCGCGATTTTCCTCGACCGCATCGGCCTCGGTCGAACGCTGATAAGCGGCCAGAAACAAGGGCTGCATGATTTCGGCTAACGACAGGCGCCATTTCGGATCATGTTGCAAGATAACCTGGTCGATCAATTGTTGATAGAAAACCAACGATTGATAACTTTTATTTTCCAGCAGCGCGGCATTGTCGGCGGCATCCTGAAAGGTGGTCAAGAAGGTGATGCTCAGTTTGTCGGGTTGAATCTGTATCGTACTGATGTGTTGCGTCGCCAAAATGTAATATTGTTTCAGCGGCGTATAGTTGATGATGCTTTCGATCAACTGTCCGGCAAATTCGTTAGCAACTTTAATGCGGCCGATTGTTAAGTCCTTGATGACCGGGAAACCGTACATCTTGCTGAGGTTAAAAGTCATGTTCAGATAAGGGCCGAACAAATTGGGCGGCAGGGTCAGCGTGATGGCGAAATTAAGCGAGTCATGGTCCAGGCTGACCTCGGTGGAGCTCTTCAGCAAGTGATTGAATAAATAATTGCTCGCGATATTCAGGTCGTTTTCGTTCAGTTCGAAGGTCCTGAGCCGTTCCGCGTCGGTGGACGAGAAATTCAGGATCTGCTTGGCGCGCTGAATATCGCTTTGAGTCAGTTGCCGACTCGAGGTGTTCATAGGGCGGTCGGAAACCGCTAGAAACACAATGGCGGCCAGCAGGGCTGGTGGAGCCGCCAGAAAGAAGAACAGTATTCTAAGCGGCCGAAGCATTTAATGGAATTCGAGTTTGAATTTTGCGACGTTCAGAAAGGAGGCTTCCAACTCCAGATCCGTTTGGGTCAACGGGGCCTGATCGAGCCAATTTTCCTGGAATTGCAAATGAATGGTGTTTTTTATGAACGTGATGCGGAATTCCGGGCAAGGGCTATGGCGGTTTCTGTGGAGCAGGACGGCCAGTCGCAGAATGATGGCCAGTATCGGCGCGCATCGGTCCCAGGGGGCATGCAAGTTTTCGAAACGCGACAAGGAGAATTTCTTGCGATGGCTGCGGACTATCGTGGCGAGCAGAATTTGATCCTGGCGCGAGAAACCGGCAAAATCGCCGTTCTCGATGATATAGGCGCTGTGTTTGTGGTATTGGCTGTGGGCGATGCTTTGGCCGATTTCGTGTAATTCCGCTGCCCATTCCAGAAATTGAAGACATTCCTGGTTATCAATACTCAGGCAGGGATGTTTCGATAACTGCCGTACGATGTTACGGATAGTCTGCTTGAGGTTCTCGGCATGGCGCAAATCGGCGCGGTAGTGCTCGGCGATGGTTCGACTGGTTTGCGAGCGGATATCGTGATCGTAAATTCTGCCCAGCAAATCGTGGATCAGGCCTTCGCGTAGCGCGCCGTCGGAAACGGTCATTTGTTCGATGCCCAGGGCGCGAAAAGTGGCGTAGACGATGGCAACGCCGCCGGTAAAAACAGGTAGGCGTTCGCTGCTCAGTTCCGGAAGGTTCAGCTCATCGATATGTCTGCATTTGCCGATATGGGCAACCAGTTGCTCCAATCCGTCTATGGTGATGCCATTGTTGCTCCAGCCGGTGGCCTGCAGCACGTTGCTGATGGCTTTCAAGCTGCCTGAAGCGCCGATCGCCTCGTCCCAATTGGAGCGATTGAATTTTTGTTGAAAAGGCTCCAACCGTTGTTCGCCCAACAGCGTCGCTTTTTTAAAGGCTTTTTTCGACAGTACGCCGTTCTTGAAAAACATATTGCTGAAGGTCACGCATCCCATGTGCAGGCTTTCCTTGGTATGGGCGACATTATTGCTGCCGATAATATATTCGGTGCTGCCGCCGCCGATGTCCATGACAAACCGGTTGTTGGCATTACTGCCCAGGCTGTTGGCGACCCCTTGATAGATCAGTCGAGCCTCCTCGATACCCGAGACGATGTGGATGGGATGGCCGAGCGCTTTTTCCGCCTTGGCGATGAATTTACGCGAATTCCTGGCCGTGCGCAATGTATTGGTGCCGACGATACTGACGCTGTGGGGAGGGAAATTGCGAATCCTTTGGCCGAAGCGTTCCAGACAAGCCAGTGCCCGTTGCTGGGTTTCTTGGTCCAGGTTTTTGTTTTCGTCCAGGCCGGAAGCCAAGCGCACCATCTCTTTCAAGCGGTCGACGGTTTGCAGTTTGCCGTCTTTCAGGCTGCAGATTAGCATGTGAAAACTATTGGAACCGAGGTCTACGGCGGCAACGCTGCTGGGTAATTGTTGAGGCAAGGTCTTGTCCTGTTTTATCTACGAGGGTTTTAAGTTTCTGATAAAATTACAAGGTTTTTATCGCGTCCATTTGCGGGGGCTACTGTACCGCATTTAGGCTATTCCGTTAAGTATAACGTACTGTATGAATGCTTTATCAATCAAAAATCTGAAGAAAACCTATAACAATGGTTTTACCGCCTTGAAGGGAATCGACCTGGAGGTGGAAAGCGGCGATTTTTTTGCTTTATTAGGACCGAATGGCGCCGGCAAATCGACAGCCATAGGCATCATCAGTTCGATGGTGACTAAAAGCAGCGGTTCGGTCAGTATTTTCGGCCATGACCTGGATAAAGAGAACGCCCGGGCGAAAAGTTGCATTGGCCTGGTGCCGCAGGAGATCAATTTCAATCAGTTCGAAACGGTCAGGAACATCGTGCTGAACCAGGCGGGTTATTACGGCATCCCGCATAAGGATGCGGTGGTTCGAACCGAGAAATGCCTGAAACAAATGGATTTGTGGGACAAGCGCAATAGCGTCTCTAGGCGTTTATCCGGCGGTATGAAGCGGCGGGTCATGATCGCGCGGGCTTTGGTACATTCGCCGCGTTTGTTGATACTGGACGAGCCCACCGCCGGGGTCGATATCGAAATACGCCGCTCCATGTGGGACTTGATGCGGGAGGTCAACAAGCAGGGCACCACGATTATCCTGACGACGCATTATTTGGAAGAAGCGGAAAGCCTGTGCCGTAATATCGCCATCATCAATCAGGGCCAAATCGTCGAAAAGTCGGACATGAATAGTCTGTTAAGCCGTATCCATATCGATCACTTCGTGTTGAATCTGGCTCGGCCGCTGGATAAGGCGCCGCGCATCGACGGTTATCATATCGAACTGTTGGAACCGCGCGTGCTCGATGTCGCGGTTCCCAAGGATAAGGGACTTAATCTGTTGTTCCAGAAACTCTCGGAACAACAGATTTACGTCCTCAGCCTGAAAAACAAATCCAATCGTCTTGAACAGTTGTTTATGGATCTCGTGCAATGAATTATACCATCGCTTTTCGCACCATCGTCACAAAAGAGGTGCGCCGCTTCACCCGCATCTGGCCGCAAACGCTGTTGCCGCCGGCGATCACCACCTCATTGTATTTTCTGATCTTCGGCAAACTGATCGGCGACCGCATCGGCACCATCAACGGCGCCAGCTACATGGATTACATCGTGCCCGGCGTAATTCTGATGTCGGTGATCAGTCATTCCTATGCCAACGTCGTATCGTCGTTTTATTCCACCAAATTTCAGCGCCATATCGAGGAGTTGCTGGTCGCGCCGGTGCCCAATTGGGTGATCCTGGGCGGTTATGTGTGCGGCGGCATTGCTCGCGGCGTGCTGGTGGGTATCGTGGTGGCGGCCATTTCGTTGCTGTTCGCCGAGGTTAAGGTGCTGTATTGGGGGGTCGCCATCGGCGTATTCATACTGACCGCCACGTTGTTCGCCTTGGCCGGTTTCATCAACGCGATTTTTGCCGACAGCTTCGACGATATCTCCATCATCCCCAATTTTATTCTGACGCCGTTAAGCTATCTGGGCGGCGTGTTTTACTCGGTGCCGATGCTGCCGGATATCTGGCAAACCATTTCCTTGGGCAATCCCATTCTTTACATGATCAACGCCTTCCGTTTCGGTTTGATCGGGGTTACCGACATTAACATCGAAATCGCCTTTGCGATTACCGGCGGTTTTATCTTATTTCTGACGCTATTCAGCCTGTTCCTGTTGCATAAAGGAGTGGGGATCAAGAATTGAAGAAAGTTTTCGGGCTGATATCAAAATGCAGTGACATCAAAGCCCGCGTTAGACGTCGGCAACTCGAAGAGTCAAAAACGGCAAAATACGGTTCAGGCCTATTGAGGCTCGACTTTATAAACCTTACCGCCTTTCAGACACCAAGTTCCAAATTGGTTTAGAAGTCATGTCAAACGCCTTATCAGTGCTTTGCACCATTCGTGGGCGTGTACTGCACTAAATCTGTGCAAACAAGGCTACTTTATTGCCGACTCATATTCTCTTATCAATCGAAATTTGTTGTTCATCCAAAACTTATATACTAAAACTGCTTATCGGCCGCCTAAGGGAAATTCGGCATGACTATTGCTTTAAACTGTGTTTTTTATGATGCCAAGCTAAACCAATAATCGGATTATTCCTAAGGAATTCTGATTGATTACTATTTTCTCGAGTGCGGTGATGTGCGGCCAAAATCGATCAAGTTTGATCGTATTTTCGTTGGCCGAACGTTAAGAAATTCGGAATGGATTGGTTCCGCGCTACCTTAGCGATGCGAATTGGATAATTCAACAGAAATGACCAGACAACCTGGCGAGAGATTGCTCGGTTTGGTTTCGGCATCCAGTTGCTGACTAATCGATTTACTGAATACTCAAAACCGAAGCGATACAATGATGCAGACTTTCTTAGAACAGCATTCCGATACTCTCATGCAAGCGATGCCATTGGTGCGTAATTATGAAAAACGTTTGGCTTCGTTGAACGATTGGTGGGGCAAAATCGCCCTGATCGGAAAAATCAATAGCTACAACATTGCTTCCACGATCCTCGATGACATGCAGAGGACCAAGGATAAATTCGGGGAGTTACAGAAAAAACTGACCCATAATCTGCTGTTGGAAAACCTGCAAAAACTGAGGTTGGACAATGCTTCCAAGGCGCAAGTGGCGATCGATATCCTGATCCGTAATCTTTTCGAACGAACCGCGGATGTCGGTTTTCTAGCGACCGATGAGGACATTCGCTCGTTTCTATCGAATGAAGAAGCTCGCAATGCGTATCAGGATTTCATAAACCGGCGACTCGAGGAATATGTCAAAAAATATTCCGTCTATGACGAAATCATTATTTTCGACCTCGAAGGTAATGTCAAAGCCCATCTTGACGGGAACAATCCTATTCGGTATTCGAACGATCCGTTGCTGCGGGAGACCTTGAATAGCAAGGCGGAATATGTCGAAACGTTCCGTTACAGCGATTTACAGCCCGGGAAACAGAATTCGCTGATTTATTCCTGCAAGATCACTGCGACCAACGATCCGGCGTCGCGTCCTTTAGGCGTCATGTGTCTTTGTTTTCGCTTCGAAGACGAAATGGATGGCATCTTCAAGAAACTAATGTCCGACAACGATAGTGGGATATTGATGATTTTGGACGAGCATGGCAAGGTCATCGCCAGCAGCAACAAAAATCAGATTCCTTTATCCGCTACGATCAAGACCGATAAGCCGTTAAGCATCGTGACTTATAAGGGGCAAAAATATGTTGCCAGCAATTGCAAGACCAACGGTTACCAGGGGTTTTATGGTTTGGGCTGGCAGGGACAGATGATGACCCCTTTGAGCCAAGCCTTCGATACCGATATCAGAAAAGAAAGCAAGCGCCATAATTATTCGGAAATTATCAGCCAGGCCAGTCATTTTACCCCCGAGCTGAAAGAAATCCGTAGCGCCTCCATCGACGTCAACACGGATTTGAGTTTGTTGGTGTTGAACGGTCAAATCACTTCTGCCCGCAAGAATGCGGCCGAGTTTATGCCTGTCTTGGAAGCGATCAAGCAAATCGGGACGGACATTGCCGATATTTTTACCGAATCGGTCGATTCGCTACAGGAAGTGACAGTCATTTCATCGCACCTGGACAACGCCGGCTTCCTAGCAGCTCTGGCGGTCGATATCATGGATCGAAACCTCTACGAACGAGCCAACGACTGCCGCTGGTGGGCGTTGACCACCGAATTCAGGCGTTTATTGCAGCAAGACGTCTTGAGTTCGGTAGACAAACAGCAAATAGCCAATATTCTCGAATACATCAACGCCTTGTATACGGTTTACACGAATTTATATGTTTATGATAGAGAAGGGGAAATCGTGGCCGTGTCAAACAAAAGCGCACAACATATCATAGGCCAGCGGTTGCCGGAACAAACCGCGGCCTATATGGCATTATCCATCAAAGATTCGCAGCAGTATGCCGTTTCTCCTTTCGTCGAGTCGGAGTTTTATCATAACCGTCATACCTATATTTACAATGCCTCGATTACTCATTTAAACAACAGCAATGACGTGCTCGGCGGCATCGGCATAGTTTTTGACAGCGAGCCCCAATTTCGTTCGATGTTGGAAGATGCCCTTCCGCGCAATAAACAAGGTCATTTGGTCGATGGTTGCTTCGCACTTTTCTGCGACCGCCAACAGGACATCATCGCCGTGGCCAATGATAGCGAATTGAAGGTGGGTGAGCGGCTGACTCTGCCGGAACGTTTTTTCCAATTGAAAAATGGCGAAAAAACCTCCGAGATCATAGAATTCCGGGGTAAAAAATACATTTTCGGCGTCGCCGTCTCGCAAGGTTACCGGGAATTCAAATCGACCGACAATTATCGCAATGATGTATTGTGCCTGCTGTTTATTCCGTTCTGATTTCTCAATTGCTCAAGTTTTCTTCATCGATTGAGTTGGAAGAAGCGAGGCAATTCACAGCATCGGATCACTACTGCCCGGTTAAAAAAATCGCCATAGTCTGAATAGACTAAGTGACTTGAATTTAAGATAAAATAGCTGTTTACGAGACACCGTTTCGCAGCAGAAACGAAAACCTGATAAATCGACCTCTGCCATGCAGTTAGAGATTCAATTTGGTGAATCGGACACTAGTGATATTGAATGTTTCAAATCCGGCTAAAAGCGGCCGATTGATCGTTTCAGCGCAATGATCGAACAAAGGAAAGCTGTCGTTGAATTCTGAATGTCGTGTGTGGTGAGTGCGCGAACCGCACCATTCAAGATCAATGCAGTGTATGTCGTTTACCGCATCCTTGTGAGTTGGGTATCGGACATGGATTGACTTATATAGTTTGTTTAGTGTAGAAGTCATGAGGCATATCTGTATAATTTGTCAATGCGTCTCTGAGACGGCTGCTTGCAGTCCACTGGGTCGGAGCGAGGTATATTGCCGTTTATCCAGGTTTATTAGCGGAAACGGGCCAAAGCGTCCAATTAGCGCATGGATGTGTTTAGGCGCCGGGGTAGTCTATGTGACGCCAGCCAAGGCTGGGCAACCGCCGGGTTGAGAGAAGAACGAATGAACAAGAAGGGGAGTGATTATGGCATCACGTCTGTTGGGCGCAATCAGCGCCTGTTTCTTTATGTCGATAGCGCAGTCCGCCCAGTCAGCCATTGCGCCATTGCAAATACGCCTCGGCGGCGCGGCCTACTACGACCCGAACCTTAACATTACATGGGCGGCGGATTCCAATATCAACGGACTGATGGATTGGAACGCCGCGAATACATGGGCGGCTAACCTGACCATCAGTGGGGTCAGTGATTGGCGCTTGCCAAGCGCCGATGTCAATGGAGATGGAGCAGTGGTCGATTGCAATGGTGGGGGCGTCACCGGTTGTGCCGATAATGAAATGGGCTTTCTTTATTGGGAAGAAGGGATCACAACGATCAATCCCGGTCCATTCTCTGACGTACGATCGGGCGTTTACTGGATTGCTACAGAATCCTCGTCAGATTTGAGCCGCGCGTGGGCACTTGGCTTCAACATGGGCCAACTGGCAACCAACAGCAAAACAGGGAGCAACTATGCCTGGGCGGTACATGACGGAGACGTTAGCGCCGTTCCGGTGCCTGCAGCGGCGTGGTTATTCGGCACTGCTATGGTGGGCATGCTGGGCGTGGCGAGGCGCATGCGCTGATGCTCGGTTATTCAGGGTCGTAAGCTGGATTTTACAATGGAAAACCCAGCGTTGCCGTTGTTCCTGATTTTGTTCGATTTAGTTTGGTTCGGCCCCCCAATCTTTGCCGAAAATCCCTAATTTAACCCAACGCCGAAAGGATGAATAAGGCCTTTATGCCTTGCGGGTAAATATGCCACCTTAGTTACGAGTCCATGTTTTTCATGGCTGGAACACATGATCTCTTGAAAATCGATTATTACAGGTTAACCAGGTCAAAGAAATCAGGCCAAGCAAGCTCTTGACCACCTTGCCAACAATGGGGCCTCTCTAACCGGTGGATGCGGTGGCGGGCCAGACGTTCCCCCTTCAGCGAAACAAGATTTCGTCGGGCGGTATCGTACCATTGGCCAGAAGTGCCGCGCCGACACCTTGATGGTTTTAATGATTTTGCCCAATAGGAACGAAATATCATGCAGTATTCAATTCAACGGCAATTGTCCGTCGCCATCGAAAACAAGCCTGGTCGCCTGGCGACCATCGCCAGACTGATGGCGAATCAGGGAATCAATATCCGTGATCTTTGCGTGATCGATAATATCGAACAAGGAGTGATCCGGTTGATTCCCAGCGATCCTGAAGCCTGTAGAGCGGCGCTGCAGCAAGCGAATTATTTCGTCATCGAAGCCGACGTTCTGGTGCTGATACTCAAAGATAACCCGGGACAATTGGAAAGCGTTTGTCATGCATTGGATAAAGCGGGGGTCAATATCGAGTATGCTTACGGCAGCGAGGATGCGCGCGAAGAGGAGGAGCGCATCGTCTTCAAGGTTTCGAACATGGCCGAGGCGATCAAGGCCATGTCGGAATTGGAAAATTAGGTTATGGCGAAGACGATGGTAGGCGGAATAGGGATGCTGCCGGCCGGCGCCTTGGGAATGAGTTTTTTTTATCATCTGACCAAGCGATTGCAGCATCTCGACGGTCATGTTTATTTCGTGGAAAGAAGCGGTTCCAGAAGCGCCAAGGCTTTGCGGGCACAAGGCGAATGCCTTGTTGTCGACGATGCCGGCATTCACCACCTTGCTACCTCGGCATTCTTCAAATCAGATTTGCAATCCTGCTTTGCCGACGGTTGTTTGCCTGAAGTGCTCTTGGTTTGTCCGAATCCGGACCAATTGACCGGCGTTATCGGTAATTTGGTTAAGTTGTTGGAGTGCATTCAGCAAGCAGGGCTTTTGTCGGCTAAAGAATTGCCTTTTCCGGTCATCGTTCTCTGTTCGAACGGCATTTATTTCCAGCGCTTGCGTTCGCTGTTTCTGGAAAAACTGGAAGAGTCCGTGTTGTTTGGTCGGTTGCCCGATTTGTGGCCCGAACTAATGCCGCAAATTATTGGCCGCATACTTCGCGGTGTTACCTTGCAGACGGGCGTTCGCGATGGCGCGAATGGCGTTTCGCTGTATCGTCCCGGACCGTTAGGTATGACGCAGGTCGCTGGCGGAGAACCGCAGGTAAGGCGGCGCTGTTGCCAACTTTTGCAACAGCGGGGAGGCTGGTTCGAGCAGGCGGACCATGACTCGGCCACCCGTCTGGAGTTCGACAAGGCAATGATCAATCTTTCCACCAATCTATTGGGACAAATTCATGGCATTGATAACGAAGGGCGTTTTAGGCCTCTATCTATCAAGGACATGCTTCATGGACCACAACTGGAGGAAATCAGGGAATTATGCGGTTGGGTATTTCGCATAGGCCAGGCGGTAAAAGCCTATGACATGGAGGATGATTTCGAGGAAAGATTCAAAGCGTGCATGGATAGCCTTTATCGGCACCAAACGCATGTTCCTTCCAGCGTACAATGGATCGGCTTGCATTACCAAGCAGGGACTTTGGAGGCCAAATTAACTCCGACCGAAGCCTGGTTACTTGGCCCGCTCATACGCTATGCCCGTGGCGCCGATCTGGAAGAAGCCGCTCGCTATTTCGAAGGGTTGAAAAACAGCTTGTTAGAGAAACTGAGAAAAGCCGCCGGAAGGCAGAATGCGGCCATTAACCATTGAGCGGAATATCGCAAGGTGTGTAGGTTAAAGGGGCGATAAAAAACTGGTCTTGCTTTGCCTGCCTCGATATTTTATGTCGATTAAGGCTCCAAAATCTCTTTCAATCCTTCCGGGTCTTTGATCTCGATCAGCTTGTTTTTTACCCGAATCAAGTCGTCCTGTTGAAATTTTTTCAATAGGCGGCTGACGGTTTCCAGCGCCAACCCCAAATGGTTACCGATTTCCTGCCGGGTCAGCGACAGGGTAAAGGCGGAAGCCGAAAACCCCCGTTTTTTCAGGCGATCCCCCAGACTGATCAAGAAATAGGCCAGGCGCTCTTCCGCGGGTCTTTTACTCAACACCAATTGGTCTTTGTCGATATTGACTTTTTCGCCGGTGTGGCGGAACAACTCGCGCGTCAGGCCTGGCACATTGCGGAACAGCTCATCCAGGTTGGAGGCGGGCAAAATACAGAAGCTAGTCGTTTCCAGGGCGATGGCGGAACATTGGTGCAGGTCGCTGGACAGTCCGTCGAAACCGAGCAGTTCGCCGGGCAGTAGTATGTTCAGGATATGCTCGTTACCATGCGGGTCGTTGGCTACCAGTTTGGCGCTGCCGGATTTGATCGCCAGCACGCCTTTGAAATTATCGCCTTCGTGGTAAATGAATTCCCCGCGTTGTAGCGTTCTCCTCGCTTTCACGACCCGGCTGATATTTTCGATTTCCTGTTGCGACAAGCCGCGCGGCAGACAGATTTTGTCCAGGCCGCAGTTACTGCAACTGACTTGATGATGCATGGGTAAGTCCTATTCCCGTTATATAAGGGTGGCAATTATACAGCAATAAATAAAAACGGCGCAGCATCAGACCATCAAGCCGGCGAGCGGCAGCACCGTGATTCGTTCTCCCGCTTCGATATCGCTCCTGTCATGCTCCAGGATAATGAAGGCATTGGCACGGCTCATCGAACGCAGGTCGGCCGAGCTTTGTTTGCCAGTCGTCTTGACTTGCCATTCGCCGTTAGGGTTCCGCTCGATGATGCCGCGCACCACTTCGGTTCGCCCCGGTTTTTTGCGGAGATGTTCGCCGCTGATGGCACTAAAAGAGGGGGCGAGGGGCTTTTCGCCGATGCCCAGCATTTTTTCGATGGCGGGCAGAACGAACAGATAAAAGGACACCAACACCGCGACCGGATTGCCGGGCAGGCCGAAGAAAATGCAGTCATTGAGTGAGCCGAACGCCAGCGGCCTGCCGGGTTTGATGGCGACTTTCCAGAAATCGATTCGGCCCGAGGACTGCAGGACGGTTTTGGTATAGTCGGCATCGCCGACCGACACGCCGCCCGAGGAAATGATCAGATCGGCGTATTGGCTGGCGGCGTTGAACTCTCGCATCAGTATAGCCGGATCGTCAGCCAGGATGCCAAGGTCGCTGATTTCGATGTCGGCTCGGGTCAGGGCCGCTCGCAGGCTGTGACGGTTGCTGTCGTATATGCCGCCGTTGGCGCGTCGTTCGCCGATGGCATAAAGTTCGTCGCCGGTGGACGCGATGGCGATGCGGAGTTTGCGCCTAACCTTGATTTCGGCTATGCCGAGGGAGGCCAGTAGGCCGATATCGGCCGGAGTCAGCCATTTTCCAGGTTTAAGGACAGCTTCGCCTTGCTTTATGTTCTCGCCGGCCCGGCGAATATTTTCTCCGGCGCGATGCCGATGACCGATTCGGATCGTGTCGTTAACGACATTCACATGTTCCTGCATGAGCACAGTATCGGCCCCTTCGGGTATCGGCGCTCCGGTGGTGATGCGTATGCACTGGCCTTCTTGTAGGAGTCCGGTAAAGGTTTGGCCGGCGTAGACATGGCCGATGACCGTTAACTCCCGAAAACCTTGATCGGGAATGTCGCCGCTGCGGATGGCGTAACCGTCCATCGCCGCATTGTCATGGCAGGGGATGTCGAAGCGCGCGAAGACCGTTTCATGCAGGGTTCGGCCGCAAGCTTCGCTTAAGTCGACTTGCTCATAGGCCGAGATAGTCGATACGGCGTCCAAGACATTGTGTAACGCCCGATCGACGGGTAAGGCACCGGACTCATGGTCATCTACGCAACTGGGTTGTTGAACTATCATGGTTATTTGATGAAATGATCTTTGGAATCGCTCAGTTGTTGATTGTCCAGCCAGCTGATGGTGATTTTATCGCCCGATTGCGCCTCCTTTAACAAGAATGTGAAAAAAGGGTCTTTGGCGATACCGCCACCTAAATTGCCGGAAATAATCACCCGGTCGTTATGTTTCACCGTTATTTCCTGGATGAAATGAGCCGGGATCAATTCGCCGTTCAACTGATCTAGATTGCGGCCGTTTTCCATCGGGTGGGCAATCAGGGTTCTGATTTGAATGCCGTCGTGCAAACGCTTGCTGCGGATTTTGATGCTCGATTTCTTAGCCACCGCAGCCTCCTACGCTGACTTTTACGGTACGGCTGGCGCGCAATAATTGTTCGCCGGTGTCGGCTATGACGATGACATCGCTGCTTTCCGCCATTTTGATGCGGGCCTTGAGGTAAACGGCGACGGCAGGAGAGAGAGCAAACTCGGCGACCAATGGTACCGGGTTTTTTTCCGCCAATAAGTAAACTTTGCCGATGTTGTCGAGATCGCTTTTGATCGTGACCGGAACGTTGGCACCATTTTCCGCCGTTTTCGGTGCCTTGATCGTAATTTGGTTGCTATCGATGATTTCACGGTCATGAAACAGTGTTTGCAAGGTTTGTTCGAGATTAGCGGTGGCAAAATCATCATGCGGCCATTGGGCCATGGCAACCCCCGGTTTCAGGAGGCCGGTTACGGCAAATACGCTGAAGACGCCCCACGAGGCGCTGTGCTGTAAAAACTGTCTACGGCTGTAATGCATATTGTCTCCCCGCGAGGTCATTGTTCGAACAGGCGTTGATAAGAACGGGCCGCTTGTTCCGGGTCGTCGTCAAAGACTCCGCCTATGACGGCCAGAAGGTCGGCGCCGGCTGCCAGCAACTGATCGCCGTTGTCGGGCAGGATGCCGCCGATAGCGACGATCGGTACGCTAATCGACCGCTTGGCGCGGCGCAAAGTTTCGATATGCGCCGGGGACGCCAGAGGTTTCGAGGTGGACGGAAAGAAACGGCCGAAGGCGACATAATCGGCGCCGGCCTGCTGCATGGCTAGGGCCTTGTCCAAGTCGTCGTAACAAGATACGCCGATGATGGCATCTTGGTTCAAGCGTTGGCGAGCGGTTTCTATGCTTTCGTCTTCCCGGCCCAGGTGAACGCCGTCGGCGCCAATGGCGGCCGCCAGCTCGATGTCGTCGTTGACGATCAATGGCGCGTGGTATTGATGGCAAATCTCCAGCAGTTGCGTCGCCAAGGCTTTGGCGTCTTCAGGGTTCTTGTCGCGGTATTGGACAACCACGGCGCCGCCTTTGAGTGCGGCGGTCACTTCAGCGATGATCGTGGTGGCGGATTTGTTTTCAGTTTGGGTAATGACGTAGAGGCCGCGGTGGGGAAATTTCATGCGTTTTCCTCCATCCAGAACAATCGATTAGGGTTGAACTGGGCTTTGCCTGGCCGATAGGCGGCCTGCAAGGCATGCCAGGTGTATTCCTGGGCTTCGGCAATGGCGGTAAATGGATCCAGGCCATGGGCGAGCAGGGCGGCGATGGTGCTGGCCAGCGTGCAGCCGGAACCATGATAGTGCTGCGGCAAGCGTTGCCAATTAAACGTTTCTTGTTGCTGATCGGGCATGAACAGGCGGTTATGGACTTGCTGCGACTGCTCGTGTGTGCCGGTAATCAGGACGAAGTCGGCGCCTTGGTTTTGCAGTTGTTGGCCGCACAAATTCAGGTCGTCTCGTTGGGCGAGTTTGCGAGCCTCTTCGCTGTTCGGGGTCAGTACCGTGGTCATCGGCAATAATAATTGCACAATGCTGTCGACCAGGGGGGCGTTGCTTAGTTGTTTACCGCCTCCGGCTGCCAGCACCGGATCGAGAACAACCGGCAGGCGAGGGTATTCGGACAAAATGGAATGTATTGCCGCTACCGTTTCATGGTGGCCGAGCAGGCCGATTTTTACTGCGGCGATCGTGAAATCGGACATCAAGGTTCGCGCCTGGTCGATGATGTCCTGCGGTTGTTGCGGAATCAGTTTTTTGACGTTGCGGCTATCCTGTTCGGTCAATGCGGTTATGACGCTGCAAGCATGGCATTGATGGCTGATCAAGGCTTCGATATCCGCTTGAACGCCGGCGCCGCCACTGGGGTCGTGGCCGGAAAAAGATAAAACGACGGGGCGATTTTTATGCATGCGATAGAAATTTAAAAGGAAAAAACGGCAATAAAGAATTGGCTTATTATACTGCAGTCGTCCAACGACGATGAGTCGGGAGACATAAAAAGTGAACGGTTATTTTCCCCGGCTTTGTTATAGTAGCCGTCCGTTATATGACTCGGAGTGGGTGAAATGAATTGGTTACGCTATTTCGGTAGTGGTTCTCTGTGTTTACTGTTTTTGGCGTTGACTGCTTGCAGCCAACAGGAAGTCAGACGGGAACCAACGGTCAAAAACATCATTTTAATGATCGGAGACGGCATGGGGCCGCAGCAGTTGGGTTTGTTGCAGGCTTATGCCCAGCGAGCGCAACATTCGATCTATAGCGGGAAAGGCGGGTTGACCGCCTTCGATCGTTTTGCCGCCGAAGGCTATGTCGGTCTATCCAATCATTGGCCGGCCGATGCGTTGGTGACCGATTCCGCCTGTTCCGCCTCGCAATTGGCCAGCGGCGTCGCCTCCGGCAGTGAAATGATCGGTTTGGACCAGGACGGCAACCCGGTTGAAACGATACTGGAAAAAGCGAAAATACAGGGAAAATCGACCGGACTGGTGTCCGATACCCGGATCACTCATGCCACGCCGGCCGCATTCGCCGCCCATCAGCCTCACCGCTCGTGGGAAAACGAGATAGCCGAGGAAATGTTGAGCAGCGGCAATGTCGATGTGATGTTGTCGGGAGGGCTACGGTATTGGTTGCCGGCTACGGCCAATGCCGACCCGGCTGTGCGCGGAGCGCTTGAACGACGAATCGGCGAGCCGGCATTGGCCCTTGTTTCCAAACGCAAAGATTCGCTGGACTTATTGAGCCAAGCAGAGCGCCGCGGGTATCGGTTGGCCTTTAATCAGAAGCAGTTGCAACAGGCAACAGGGAATAAGTTGTTGGGGTTGTTCGCATCGGCTGCCATGCAGGATGGGATCGATTATCATCAGCACAGGCATGACAATGAACCCTCCCTGGCGCAAATGACCCTAAAAGCATTGCAAACGCTGGCCAGCAATCCGAAGGGTTTTTTCCTGATGGTAGAAGGCGGACAGATCGATTGGGCCGGTCACAACAACGATGCTGGTAATCTGTTGCACGAGATGGTCAAGTTCGAAGAAGCGGTCGCCGTCGTTTACGAGTGGGCAAGCCGGCGCGACGATACTTTGGTGCTTATCACGGCCGATCACGAAACCGGCGGCTTCGGCTTCAGCTACAGCCGTTATCGCACGCCAGAGGCTAAAGCGTTGCCGGGAAAAATGTTCGAGCACACGCAATATCGGCCGAATTTCAATTTCGGTAGTGTGGGCATTCTGGATCGATTATACAAACAGAAAAAAAGCTTCTATCAGATGTGGCGGCAAATCGAGCGCGAAAATAGCGAGCCTTCGGCTCGGCAAATCATGCAGGTGGTGAACGACTACAGCGATTTCAAAATAGATCTCGAGCAGGCCAAAGCTATTTTAGCGCAGGAAGCTAACGAATACCGGCGCAAGGGGCATAAGTATTTAAGCGCCGAATATTTTCCTAAGGTGCATGATTTTAAGGAATTCTATGTCTATGGCAAGGATGTGCGTCTGGATTTGATCGGGCGCGCCCTAGCGAAAGAGCAGAATGTCGTTTGGGCGACCGGGACCCATACTCATACTCCGGTACCTGTTATCGTCTGGGGCGCGGAGCGCTATGCGAGACCATTTTCGTCGCTGTCGCATCATACCGATATCGCGAGACGGTTGATTGGTGTTTTGAACGAGAGTGCTGTTAGCGATACTAAAAGGTGACAATTCAGTCTTACGTAACCGCGTAATCCAATGCTTGAATATGTTGGGTTACGCATAGCTGGAAGCTATGAGTAAGAAAGGGAAGAGAAAGTCTGGAAAATATTGGAGCGGGAAACGAGATTCGAACTCGCGACCCCAACCTTGGCAAGGTTGTGCTCTACCAACTGAGCTATTCCCGCAATTTTTGAATGCCTCCGAAGATTCGGCAGGCAGATGTGAATGGAGGCTGCGACCGGAATCGAACCGGTGTAGATGGCTTTGCAGGCCACTGCATAACCACTTTGCTACGCAGCCTTGTCAATTAAAAAAGCCGCGTTGCCCGCGGCTTTTTGAAATCCTTGGAGCGGGAAACGAGATTCGAACTCGCGACCCCAACCTTGGCAAGGTTGTGCTCTACCAACTGAGCTATTCCCGCGTTTCAATTTATCCGTGTATTTTAGCGTTCTGACAAAACTTGTCAACAGTTTTATTGAACATTAATTGCTAAAACCCAACCTTTACGGCCTTGGCATTCGCCTCCGACCATTTCAACTTGAACGAAAGCGTCTTTCTTGCCATAGGCGTCTTGGGTTTGTACCGCCTTGACGGGTGTACCTGGAGGCTGCAATTTACAACCACTGCGATCTTCTTCCTCGGTATCGTCGAACGCAGCCATCGAACCGGGAACGGAAACCAAGCGGATAGGAGCGGAAGGGTCGGCCGCATTAGCGCTCTTTAGAACGTAATTTTGACCAATGACGATAGCTTTAGATTGGTGTACGGGCAGTTTTTTGTCCGAACCACCGCTCATCAGAACGATCAGCAGGACAACGACACCGGCGATACCGCCATAGAAAACCTTCGGATTGGACTCTTTTAAAGTCATCAGCGAAGCAAGTGCATTGCCGACAGCATTTTTGGCTTTTTCTACCGATTCCTGTTGGTTTTCGTTTTCGGTACGGTTTTCAACATCAGTCTGGTTTTCTGATTCGTTAGCGTTTTCGTGTTCACCGTTACTCATTCTAAAATTCCTCTAGTAAAGATAAGTATGTAATTATTATTATGAAACAAGCTATAAAGTTACCATGCTGCCAGAACATTTCAAGTGCTTATTCGCATGCGTGAAGGGTAAACCGGCAGGGTAAGCTATTCTACTGAATTATCGTTTTAATATGTTGAGGATTTTTACCATTGCCGAAGAAATTAAATGAAATCATAGCCTTTTTTCTTTTGGCTGGCCGGCGAGACCGCTTTTTCGGCCAGGCGCCTGCATTCGAATTGCCAATAGCCCAGACCGATGTTCTTGCGGTCACGCAAGATGACGGGGAAATTTTCCTGGTTCATGAACATTCTCAGAACGTCTCCATCCTTGAACAAGAAAGAGTCGAAGATGATGTAACTTTTTTCCTCGTTATTATCCTTCAGAGCATACAGCAAGGCTTTCTGCGGTTCGGAATCGGCCGGCGCATCGATGTTGAGGTAGTTGACGGCAAAGCTTTGGTTGGCGACGACGTTTAATTCGAAGATCAGTTTGTTGTCCTGTTTGGGAATGGTGATTTTGCTGATGACGCCTAACAAGCGGACGCTGGGAGGGGCATCCTTTCTTCTGCAACTTACCAGACTGCCGATCGATAGCACGCCGGGATTATCGAATTGGCAACTCAAAGCCATATCGGAATTGGTTTCGGTGAGAATTTCCAATTCATTCAAGTCGACTTCGGCATTGCTGGATTGCAAGTTGTAGGTCGCTTCCAGGCCGATGGCGATGTATCTGTCCAGTCTGTCGCTAAACAAAGCCGCTCCCTGCAAAGGGATGCCTTGCCAGCGTTGCAATAAATAGTTGAATAATTCGGCCGGCAATTTACCGAATTTAGTTTGATGAAGGTCAATCGAACTGTAGCGAGGCTCATTTTCGCTACAGTATTTATCGGCTTGTTGGAATGCCTTAATAATTCGAGTCAGATCCAAATACATCATGGAGGAGTCGGCCTGTTTGCCCGAGGTATTGAAATAAGGCGCGCTATCCTCATCCATTAGAATCACGCATTGCAGTTTTTGTTCGTCGATTGGGTGGTTTTCGATACGGACCAGGGCGTTAATCTTCTCGATGAAATTGTAAATCTGCCGGAATTCTTTCTGCATCAGGCCGGACGGGTCGGTCAGACTGAATAGCAGAACTTGTTTATAGCATTCCTCGCTGGTGGTAGTTTTGCCGAAGGTACAGGATTCATCGGTGATCTTGGATGAGTCTTTTTTTACCTTAATGCTTAATTTGTAAAGAGAATGCAGATCGATCCAGATCCAATCGGGGACCGGGCGATTCATCATGTAATGCGTAACGACAATACTGCTGAGACCCTTGATGGTGCGCTGTATCGTCAACGCGGTATTTTTCCCTTGAAACCAGCCGATTTCACGGCGAGTCAGTTCCTTGACGATCATCCAGTAACCGATTGTGAATTCTTTTTCTATCGAAACCAGCACATCCATGATTTTGCAATCGTTCGTGCTCTTCGGAAAGCCGGACTTGATCAGCCTGGAACGCAGATAGTCCTCGATGACAAGAAAACTGGGCCTAAGTCGTTCAAGGCCTTCCAGTCGCTTTTGCGCCGGCATTTTCAAGCCATTCATTTCGATGATCAGATCATGAAATAAACGGGTGGATAGCCCCGGGTTGGCGGTGGGTAATTCGGCAACCCAACTCGTTAACGTTTCTTCGTCAAAGGATTGTAATAGCTCCGGATCGTGCTTTTGTTCGGGAATGACCAGAAAAAAAGAATTTTTCACAAATTTTCCATGGTTGAATAATTCAATCGCTAAACCTTGCTGACATCAAGTTTAGACTACTGGTGTAAGTTTATCTAAATATTACTTAAACTTCCAAACAATAGAACCATCGGTTGGGTAATGGGTGAATGCTGTCCTTAGGGGTGTTTTGAAGCTAATTCAACCGGAATAAATGTGGCTGACCAGTTGTTTAAACCAGCGCGGTCTGAACATCACGATAAACAAACCGAACGTACTGGTGAGGGGAATGGGGCCGACGCCTAGCACCATGAATAAGCAAATGACCAACGCGGTTATCGTGCGGGCTTTTAAACTGTTGCTGTTCATAAATCTGCCTAGCCATTAGATAAAATGACTGGACTATGGGACAAGTGGATTAAAAAAGATTATTTAGTTATATAAGGATAGGGTCAAAAGTCAATATTATTGTCGTTATCGTGTTTTGGACGCTGGCAAACAATCGCTAATTTGCTAAGATTGGGAAAATTTTGTGAATCTAAGGAAGTAGGCAATATGCGTTATCGGCAACTTGGAGACTCGCAACTCGAAGTCAGTGAAATTTGTCTGGGAACCATGACCTTCGGGCAACAGAATAGCGAGGCGGAGGGACATGCTCAATTGGATAGGGCGCTTGATTATGGCGTCAATTTTATCGATACGGCGGAAATGTATTCGATACCTCCGCGTAACGAAACCTATGGGGCGACCGAACGCATCATCGGCAACTGGCTTGCTAAAAGCGGCAAGCGTGACCGCATCATCCTTGCCTCCAAGGTGGTCGGTCAAGCCGATTGGTTGCCGCATATCAGGGACGGCAAGGCTTGCCTGAACCGGGCCAATATCGAACAGGCGATCGATGGCAGCCTGCGTCGGTTACAAACCGATTATTTGGATTTGTACCAGGTCCATTGGCCCGACCGTCAAACCAATTTTTTCGGTAAACTGGGCTATCAATATCCCGCTGAGTCGCCGCCCGCCTCGTTGGAGGAAACGCTTTCGGCGTTAGGCGGTCTGGTTAAGGCGGGAAAGGTCCGTTATATCGGGGTCTCTAACGAAACGCCCTGGGGCGTCATGGAGTATTTACGCCTGAGTGACAAATTCGGTTTGCCGCGCATCGTCTCGATACAAAATCCCTATAACTTGCTTAATCGCAGTTACGAAATTGGCTTGGCCGAAATCAGTCATCGGGAGCAGATTCCGTTGCTGGCCTATTCGCCGCTTGGTTTCGGGGTCTTGAGCGGCAAATATCTTGATCACAAACCCGAGAAAGCAAGACTGAGCTTGTTCGACAGCTATAAACGTTATTCCACAGTCAACGGCGTCGCGGCCACGCGGGAATACGTCGAATTGGCGCGGAAATATGGTCTGTCGCCGGCACAAATGGCGCTGGCTTTCGTCAATAACCGGCCTTTTGTCGGCGCCAATATCATCGGCGCGACCAATCTTGAGCAATTACAGGAAAATCTAAAAAGTATCGAACTGGTTTTGCCCGAACAATTGCTGGATGAGATCGAAGCCATTCAGCAGCGTTATCCCAATCCTTGTCCTTAATTGAATAATCGTGAGATCCAGACATGCCTTATTTGAAACTGAGAACCAATGTCGGTATCGGCCGGGAACAATCGCCGCAATTGTTGAGCGAATTATCGCAACTGCTGTCCGGAGAAACCGGTAAGCCGGAACGCTACGTCATGGTGGAGTTAGCCGCCGAACGGGATATGATCTTTGCCGGCAGCAGCGACCCGCTGGCTTATCTGGAATGCAAGAGTATCGGCTTGACTTCGACCCAGGCCAAGGCATTATCCGCGTCCATTAGCAAGTTGCTGCAAGGCAGATTGCAACTGCCGCCCGATCGGGTTTATATCGAGTTCGATAATTGCCCGGCCGAATATTGGGGCTGGAACGGCTCGACCTTTGGCTGATTGAGCAGGGAGCGGGAGGGAGGTCCGCTCGAAATCAATCGCGACCAATGAATGATTGTGCCGGGTCGACGCGAATCGCGCGTGCCTCAGCCGGGCGCCGGGAAATCATGGTGGGCTTGGTCCGGCTCTGGGTTTAGCAATCCAGCGGCGGATACCTCGTTTTGTTTCAGCCAGTGTTGAGCATGCTTGTCCGCGCCGGAAGGCAATGGCGCGCCATGCGAACTTATCCAGGCCGCAATATCGCGCCATAGAACCGGTGCTTGCAGGTCGCGCAACAACATATGGTAGCCATTCGGATAAAAGGCGATGGTTTTGGCGCGAGCGTGCTTGTCCAATAAACCCTGGAGAAAAATCATCGTCGGTCGGCGGGGAATTATTTCGTCTTTTTCACCGTATAGCAATAGGGTATCGACCGTTAACCGTTCGGCGTTTTCCAATGCCCGGTCCATCAAATTGACCAAGCCATGGATGGCGTCGACCCGGGTTTCCTTGATCACGAGGGGGTCGCGGCCCAATGCTTTCAACATGTCTATATTATCCGACGCAGTGATTTCCAGGTCCTCGCCGGTCAGGGTCAGCCATGGCAAACTATAAGACAGGGACCACAATAAAGCGGTCTGGTACCACGGCATGGTTTTACGGCCCCACACGGCCGGGGCCGCCAGGATTATACCGTCTATGGCGGGCGACGAAGGTTGGGTGACGGTATTGATGATGACGGCGCCGCCCATGCTTTCCCCCAATAAATACACAGGGGTATCGGGATGTCGTTGCTTGATCAGGCGGCTAAATAAAGCCAAATCGTTGGTATAGGCATCGATGCCAGCCCAATAACCGCGATTGGGGGTGGCGCCGAAGCCCCGCTGGTCGTAGGCGTAGGAAGTAATGCCGTGTTGCTGGAAAAATTGGGCAGGCGCTTGGAAGAATTGCCGGTAGTCGTTGAAGCCATGCAAGGCGATAATGACAGCTTTGCTCTGTTCGGCTTGCCAGCTGGATAACGGCAGTTTCATACCGTCATCGGTGATGAAGGTATTTGGGGTTAAACGGCCCTGATTGTTGAATAGGCCCGGTTTTACCACGACCGGGGCGCAAGCCGGTAACAGTAGCGAGATCAACAATAAATTCAATAAAGCTAAACTCTTTTTTTTCATCGATATTAATCCGGCCAGTCTTTCATGACGCTATAATCTTCGCATCAAAATTCGGCACCTTAAAAACCTTCGCCCTCCTAAAGAAGACTGGGTGATGGCGGCAAAGAAACCGAATTTTGCGAACAGTATAATGTTAACGGAAAAGTCGGTATTTTTTGGCAATGCCAGCAATTTACGATAAACCGCCAGGAATTCAGATTATTGCGGTCCGGCGGGACGAGCAAATCAGTGTCCTTTGCGAATTGGCCAAAGAAATTTGGCAAGATCATTATCTTGCCATCATTGGCCAAGCGCAGGTTGATTATATGTTGAATAATTTCCAGAGCAGGGCAGCGATTAACCGACAGATTGCCGATGGCTGTCGATACTTTTTGCTGTTGCATGGGCAACAATGGGCGGCTTATTTTGCCGTTTCGACAATCGGTGACGGTTCCATGAAACTGAGCAAGCTATACGTGCGCAAGCCTTTGCGCGGTTGCGGATTGGGCAAAAAAATTCTCGACTATATAGAACGGGAATGTCAGCGACAAGGCATTGCCGAATTATGGCTAACCGTCAACCGCTATAATGACTTAGCCATTCGCTTTTATCAACGAAACGGTTTCCGAAATAGCGGCAGCTTGGTTGAAGATATTGGAGAAGGGTTCATCATGGACGACTATAAGATGATCAAAACCCTTGCTTGAATCGCATTTAGTATGCGACTGCATGTTTCGGCTGCTAGTTTTTGCAATGGCGTGGGTTAGCAATCGAATAGGCAATGCATATTAATACACAGAAAGGTTTTCAGTCGATATGATTTCTTGGCATAGCGTTTACGTCTCGTAAAAATTATTGTTGACTTTTATAAGTCATTGAAAGAAATAATTTTTGTTGGCTGGTTAAAAAATAGTCAATTTAACAAAAATGTAACAGTTATGGGACGTTGCGACGTATTTAGACAATCTATCCACAGAGTTATCCACAGCTTTTGTGGGTAAAGCGAAATTTTCCAATATCGATCAATACTTAGCCAGGTTGTTCATAAATCACTTTTATTTGTGCCGATAAATGTTGATTTCTTTTTTTCATCGGGCAGTGTTATTTTCTCGAATGGCCAAAAAAATATGTGAAAGGCCGGCCGCGAAAAATGTGGAATAAAGCTCTTATGCACAGAAAGGTTTGAAGTCGATACAGTTGCCTTAATGCGAAGGAATTTGTTTGAATCTGGCGATATAACTTATTATCTTATTGATTTTTATGTTATTTTGTTTATTGTGTAAACAATGGCCAATTTAACAAAAATGTAATATTTATGGTTAGTTAGCACACGTTTCGACAATCTGTCCACAAAGTTATCCACAGGAATTGTGGGTAAAGTGGTGCTTAACTTTCCGGTGACGACTAAGTGGACTGGCTGAATCAATGAATTATCAGGCGTTAAGTTCAGTCGCTCGCCAGGCAGTGACAATGAATCGGCTGGATCTCGTCTTATGCACATAAATTTTTCAGCTAAGAATATCCAAGCGAGCGCTCCTTAATTATCCATCATAAGGTTTAAACCACCGGCTTTAGCCGGTCAGCTTTAGCTGCGATAATTTGCCCAAGGAGGTGGCGATGGACTATAGATACGGCAGCCATACGGTTTACCAAATTGAGTATCATTTTGTTTGGGTTACGAAGTATCGTTATAAAGTGCTGAAGGATGAAATAGCCGAACGAGTGAGAGACTTGGTGCGGCAGACATGCGAAGCCTTTGAGATACGGATTATCAAAGGTGTCGTGAGCAAAGATCATGTGCACATTTTGGTGAGTGCGCCGCCGACTATGGCCCCAAGCGAAATCATGAGGCGAATCAAGGGACGAACTTCGAGCTATCTGTTCGAAGAGTTCCCGCACTTGAAAAAGCGATATTGGGGTCGACATTTTTGAGCCCGCGGTTATTTTTGCGCCACAGTGGGGCAAATGACTGATGAGATGATAAAGCAATATTTGGAGCATCACTTTGAACCTAATCCAAACGATAATTTCAAGATGGAGCCCGACTAAGACGCGTCGTTTAGTCGACGCGTATCCGGACTTTCAGTCCGTTATTGGAACCCACCCGCTTGAGCGGGTGGTTGTTTAGTTGCATAAAATTTCCCATTGCCTTTTTTATGTTGTTGAATACGTTAGATTATCTGTCTTTGACCAATATTTGATCAATTTAACAAAAATGCAATGCTGATGGACAGTTAGCCTGCATTTCGACAATCTAGCCACAGAGTTATCCACAGCTTTTGTGTATAAGCCGTCCTTGTTAACAACCGTATAAGCAAGATAAATATCTATAGGTCTGATGAACATAATTGTATTCGGTATCGCCGCCTACATTTTGCTGCAATTGCTGATCGGCGTTTGGCTGTCGCGTCGTATCGCCAGCGAAGCCGATTATTTGCTGGCCGGGCGCAGTCTCGGCTATCCGTTGGCGACACTCAGCGTTTTCGCCACCTGGTTCGGCGCGGAAACCTGTATCGGCGCGGCCGGCGCGGTGTACGAACAGGGTTTGGCGGGCGCGACGGTCGACCCCTTCGGTTATGCCATGTGTCTGGTCGTTATGGGGTTGGTGTTTGCGATACCGTTATGGCGGCGACAGTTGATGACATTGGCGGACTTGTTTCGCCAGCGTTACTCCCGCAACATCGAAATGCTGGCCGTGCTGTTGCTCGTTCCGGGATCGATTATGTGGGCGGCGGTGCAGATCCGCGCCTTCGGCCAGGTGTTGTCGGCCTCCTCCGGGCTGGAGGTCGAATTCACCATCAGCATCGCGGCGCTGGTCGTCATCGTTTATACCATGTACGGCGGCCTGCTGGCCGATGTCGTCACCGACGCGGTGCAGGGCGTCGCCTTGCTGATAGGCCTGTTGTTGATCGCCTGGCTGGTGGTCGATCATCACGGCAGCCTGTCGGTCACTCTCGATAGCATCGATCCACAACGTTTGCGCATGCGCAGCGGGGAACAACAGTCCTGGCTGCATAACGTGGAAGCTTGGGCCATTCCGATCTGCGGTTCGGTGTTGTCGCAGGAACTGATCGCCCGTACGTTGGCCAGTCGCTCGCCGCAAGTCGCGCAACGCGCCTGTATCGGTGGCGGCCTGCTGTATTTGTCGGTGGGTCTGATTCCGGTCATGATCGGTTTGACAGGAGGCAATATCCTGCCCGAACTGAGCGAGCCGGAACAGATTCTGCCGCAATTGGCACAACAATTCTTGCCGACCTTTCTTTACATCATCTTCGCCGGGGCGTTGATTTCGGCGATTTTGTCGACCGTCGACAGCGCCTTGTTGGCGGCGTCGGCGCTGATGTCCCACAACCTGCTGATTTCGGTATTCAAGGTCAGCGAGGAAACGCATAAAATCCGCCTCGCTCGACTGCTGGTGATGGGGTGCGGTATCGTTGCCTTCGTTCTGGCCTGGAATGCCAACCGCGTCTACAACCTGGTCGAAGAGGCGTCGGCACTTCGGTAGTGCAGGCATCTTCGTCGTCGTCATCTTCGCCCTCTTCAGCCGTTTCGGTGGCGTTTACAGCGCCGCAGCGGCCTTGCTAGGGGGCATCGTTACCTGGATAGTCGGTATGCAGCTGGATTTTCCCTATTTGTTGTCGCTCGCGGTCGCCTTTAGCGGCTATGTGTTGACGGCGAGCTGGGAGATGGCGCGATTTTATTCATGAAAATGCCGTCAATGAGTTCAAGATTGGTTAAACTGACAATTTCTCACGATACTGATAACTCATATGTTCTACACAATTCATGCCGCGATGAAAGTCGTGGCTCCGCGCATTGATCGCCCGAGAACCTCGCCAAAGGAATGCAATAGGCAAGGATAGGCTAGTCTGTGAAAATACTATTCTGTACTTCTTCGACCGATTCCGCTTCCAAACTGGATGTTTTACGCCAGCATTATGACCTGACTGTCAGGGAGGGTATGAACTCAAACGATCCGCTCGAAGAAGAGGCGGATGTGCTGATTGTCGACGCCATGCTCGGCCAGGAATGGTTAGGCGTGCAGCTCGGACGAATTAAGCAACGACAAAAACTCCGCTGGCTGGTCGTCAATCAAAGCGGCAGCCCGCACGAGTATCTGCAATATTTTCAAGCGGGTGCGGCGGGTGTGCTGAGCGATGAGTATGACGACGAAACTCTGCTGAAATGCATCGAAACCGTTCGCGCGGGTGGAGTGTGCATCGAAGCGAAGATGAGCCAAATTCTGGCCATGCGCCAGATCAAAAAAATGCTCGCGCCCTTCGTCAAGCTCAGTTCGCGCGAATTCGATGTTTTCTGCCTGCTGGCGGAAGGTTACCCCATGGCCTATATTGCCGAAAACTTGGGGGGTCTCGACAAAAACGGCATTCAATTGCCAAACGCAACTGAAGAAAAAGATGGGATTGGCCAATCAATTGCAGATACGCGAATGGGCAAAAAAACACGGATTGATCTGATGTGATGGTATAATATTCCCGAAAAACGGGAATTTTTTCTGTTTTCGGAAATTTTCTGTTGAAAAAGGAGCGAACAATGAAGAAGAAATTTATCGGTAGTGTAATTATCTTGGCCGCTGTATCGACCGGCCAGGTCCTGGCTTCGGACCAAGCTCTGGAAATCTGCATCGCCGCGGCGCAACAGCAAAAAGCCGGCGAGATGCTCAAACTGGAGAAGCTGAAGATGGACGGAAAGGCCATGTACGAGTTGGAAATCCGGGACGCCAACGGTTTCGAATGGGAATTTATGTGTGACGCCAATAGCGGCAAAATTACCGAAACCGAAAGCGAAGTCAGATCCGTTGAGAGCAAGGCGTTCAAAAGCAAAATGAAAGTGACCGAGGAAGACGCGGCGGCGATCGCGTTGAAGGCCTATCCCGGAGTGATCGAGGAAGTCGAGTACGAAATCGAGTCCAACGGCGACGCGTCCTATGAATTCGACATCGTCAACGACAAGGGCGTCGAAACCAAGGTCGAAGTCGACGCGGCCAGTGGCAAGATCATCGAAGTCTCCACCGAGGAATGGGAAATCGGCGAGGAAGCCGACGAAAGAAGATAAGGCAAATAGGGTGCATAAAATGCACCCTACGCAGGTGGAAATTGAGTCTTCGGATACACGAAACCGCGTAGGGTGCATTCCATGCACCGTTTCAAGACAGACGTTTACACATGAAAGTGTGTAAGCCGTTGTGACAAGGTTTGATTTTAAAATGCACCTGCTGAAATATTGAACGATTATGTCAAACTACCGGCGTGTGACTGTCCCAGGCGCGACTTATTTCTTTACCGTCGTCACTCTCCATCGCCGGCCTATTTTATGTAACGAGGACGTTAGAACCTCATTGCGCGAAGGGATCCGGAGCATTCGGGTTGAGCATCCTTTCACGATAGAAGGGTGGGTTTTGTTGCCAGATCATCTCCACTGCATTTGGACTTTGCCGGAGCAGGATGACGATTTTTCCAAACGCTGGGCGCTAATAAAACGTTATGTCAGTAAAAGGCTGCAATTACGGTATCACCGCAGCGACTGGATGATCGCTTCCAAAATTAAACGCCGAGAAAGCACGCTTTGGCAGCGACGTTTCTGGGAACATCAAATTCGCGACGAAGAGGATTTGCACCGTCACCTTGATTATCTTCATTTCAACCCGGTCAAGCATGGACATGCTGCTCGTGTTTCCGATTGGCCTTATTCCTCATTTCATCGCTTTGTCCGGGAGGGTCGTTATCCTGAAGGCTGGGGGGATGAATTCGTCTCCAGCATCGAAATACCGGAAGCCGGGCAATATGATTGATATTTTTGGTGCATGGAATGCACCCTACATCGGCGGTAATTGAGGCTTCGAAGACACGAATCGACGTAGGGTGCATTCCATGCACCATTTCAACCCGGTCAGGCATGGACATGCCGCTCGTGTTTCCGATTGGCCTTATTCCTCATTTCATCGATATGCCCGGAAAGGTTGGTATCCTGAGGGGTGGGGAGACGCATTCGTCCCCCGCATCGAAATGCCGGAAGCCGGGCAATATGATTGATTTTTTCGGTGCATAAAATGCACCCTACATACAGCAAATCAACGTAGGGTGCATTCCATGCACCATTATTGAATCTCTTTAAGGTTTGACCGCTACGCCCCACGGATAACGGCCGACGCCAATGGATTTGCTGACCTTCATGTCTTCCAGGTCAATGATGGATATGTCGTTGCTGACGCCGTTGGTCGTATACAGGCGTTTCTGGTCGGGCGAAAACGCCAGGTTCCAGACCCGTTGACCGACCAGGAAATAATCTTCCACTTCCAACGTTTGCGCATTCACCAACGCCACCCGGTTGGCCGGCCCCAAGGCGACGAAGGCCCATTTCCGTTCCTTGTCGATGGCTATCCCGACCGGTTGTATCTTGTCGTCGGTGACGCCGGAGATTTCGAATTTCAAGGTCTTGACGATCTTTCGGGTCGCGGCATCGATCACGCTGACCGTGCCGCCCAGCTCCGATGAGGCCCATAATTGTCGGCTGTCGGCGGTGAAAGTCAGGCCGCGGGGGCGAGGGTCGACCAAGGTGTTGTCCACCACTTGCAAAGATTCCCGGGCGATCCAATGCACCATGTTGGTTGCTTCCGAGGCGCAGGCCACCCATTTATTGTCGGGACTGACCGCGACCGGTTCCGGTTCGACGCCGACCGGAATTCGCTTGATCGCCTTGGCCGATGCGATATCGATGGCCGTGACCAGGCTGTCGTCCTCATTGGACACATAAAGCCGTTTGCCTTCAGGGCCGATCGCGAAGGTTTCCGGGTCTTCGCCCGAAGGCAAGGTGCCGACCACTCGGAAAGTCTCGGTATCGACTATTTGAATGGTGTCGTCGTCGCTGGCGGCGAGATATAAATGCTTGCCGTCCTCGGCCATGACGATGCCGCGCGGACGTTGGCCGACCGGCACGGTCTGCAAAAGCTTGCCTTCGATTGGGTCGACCACGGCCAATGCATTGTCTTTTTCCAGCGTGACGAACAGCGTTTCCGCTAGTGTTTGGCTGCTGCCGAGCAGTAGGGCGGCGCAAAAAAAGTGTTTCATGAATCCTCCGTATCAATAAAAATTAAGGAAATGCCGATTAATTCAGCATTTCCTGGTGCGCATGGACGCACCGGGCGCCGAGAAATCCAGGATGGAGTTATACGACGCTATTAATCAACCGCATTGATTAAATCCAGGCGGCTGGCCAGCAGCGTCATTTCCGCGGCCGTCTTGGTGCCCAGCTTGTCCTTGATCGCGGTGCTGTGGTTGCACACCGTTTTGTAACTGAGGCGAAGCTGTTCCGCTGCCTCCCGGGTCGTCTTACCATTGGCCAGCAGACAAAATATATCGAATTCCCGCGGGGATAATTGCCTGATTTTTTCGTCTTCTTGCTCGCCGGTCACCATGTTGAGCGCCAACTTCTGCGCCAATTCCGGCGCTACGAAAGTCTCTCCCCGGGCGAGCGTGCAAACGGCGGTGACCAGCGTTTCCGGCACGCTGTTCTTGACGATATAGCCCTTGGCTCCGGCCTTGATGGCGCGGGCCACATAAATCAGTTCGTCGTGTATGCTGAAAACCAGGATTCTACAAGCCGGGTCGCGGCCGAGCAGGCGGCGCATCGTTTCGAAACCGCCGATGCCGGGCATCGACAGATCGAGCACGACGACATCGGGCAGGTGTTGCTCGTATAAACGGCAAGCGCTTTCGCCGCGGTCGCTTTCATAAACCTCGCCGATTTTATCCGCCAGCCCCAAATAGGTCTTGTAGCCAGCGCGGACGACGGCGTGATCGTCCACCAGCAGCACGCTGATTTTTTCTTTCACCTTAAAACCTTTTTCATAATCTGCAAAGGAAATGCGCATTCTTGCGGTTATGTCCGTTAAATGCCATAGGAAAGATTCCCGATTTGTCCCATTGCCGTGAAATCGCGAGGCGACGTCTTGCGCTCCTTCGTCCTGTGGGAGAGGGAGCGATCATAAGGACAGAGGCGTTCAAACCTTATGCCCGTTACGATTATCTCGTTCTGATCGAAGAGTGCCTGAAGAAAGTCTTGGAGGGAAATTGAGGGATCGGGAAAAATTCCCGGCAACCGAAGGAATACTTCCCTATGGAAGGTCTGAAGGTTTCCATAAAATACTTCCGCGATCACATGGTTTGCATAAGGATTGATTCCCCTTGCTCGTAAGCAAAAGATGAAGTGTGATGAGCGCGCCGGAACGCGCGCGATGGAGTGGGTTGCGCAGGGAAGCGTCAGGGACGGTTAAGAAAGTATATGAAATGTTTCCTAAGTGTTAGTTGTAAAGCAAATCAATCTGCGGAGCGCCTGAAAGACGGCGCCCGCGGATTTTTTTAGTCGATTGGTTAAGAAATTAAGGCTTGAGGCGATGCTTTGGCTGATGGTGCGACAGACGTGTGGAGCGGGATCAGCGAGTTGGCGAGAGTGTTGTTGATTAAAGTTAAACAGAAGATTATCAGGATATTCGTTGCGATGTTGTTGTTTTTGCCGGCCGTGGCTAACGGAGCCAAGCCGTTTAAAATCGCCGAGCTGGAATTCAAGCAGTCGCGGGTGATGGATATCATCCGCGTGCTGTCGGAAGACGCACAGGCCAACATCATCGCGACCCCGGAAGCGGGCGAGAAGGAAGTGACGCTGTACTTGAAACAAGTGACGCTGGAAGAGGCCATCAAGGCGATTTGCCGGATCAGCGATCTCTGGTATCGTCGCGACGACGGCGGCAACGGCACCTACCGCTTGATGACCAAGGAACAGTACGGCAAGGACTTAGTGGTCGGACAGGACGACGCTATTCGCGTGTTTTCGTTGCGCAACCCCAATGTCATCGCCATCGCCTCCGCGATCGAAGACCTGTACGACGATCGGGTTCAGGTATCCTACGGCAACAGTACGACCGGATCGGGGTTTGGCAACGCCGGCAGTCGCGGCAATCAACGCTTCGGCGGTCGCGTCAACGGTAACAACAACCGGCGCAATAATTCCAGAAATAGAAACGGCTCGAGACGCGGCGGCGTCAACGGCTTAACCAGGCAGCAGCGCTTGCCGGACGATTTGACGGTGGAGCAATTGGCGGAATTGTCGGCCGGCGGCAAGCAAGTCGAGGCAGGGCAATTGGCCTCGGTTTCCGGCATGAGTAAGTTGATTTACGTCACCGTCAACGTCGAACACAATTTATTGATCGTCAAGACCAGCGATCCGGTGGTCTTGAAATCCATCGCCAGCCTGGTGAAACAGCTGGACAAGCCGCAAACGCAGGTCATGCTGGAAATGAAGATCATCGACATCAAGGTCGGCGAGGACTTCACGTCCTTGTTCAATTTTGAATTGAAGGATACCACGCTGAGCGGCGACAGCGCCAACCCGATCGTACTCGGCGGGGCGGCGGCCATTTCCGGGGGAGGCAGTCTGGTATACGAGTTCGTCAGCCAGAACATCAAGGCCAACATCGAAATGTTGGAACAGAACAACCGGGTCAACGTCATTTCCAATCCGATGCTGGTGGCGTCCAATCATCGGCCGGCGACGCTGTTCGTCGGCGAGGAACGGATCATGGTGCGGGGCTATTCCATCGATACGATCGATAACCTGAATACCACGCGCACGATCACGACGCCGGAAACCGAACTGGAGGAAATCGGCACGACCCTGGAAATCACGCCGCATATCAACAGCGACGGCAGCATCCATATCCTACTGAAACAGGAAAACGCCACGTTGAACGAAGGCGCGGCGTTGATTCCGGTTACCGACGGCAGCGGCAGCGTGGTCGATTTGCCGGTCGACACCATTACCACGGCGAGGATGCAGGGCGAGATCTTCGCCCGGCACGGTTACACCGTCGCCGTCGGCGGCCTGATTCGCGACAGCTTCTCCAGGAACCGCAGCAAGGTGCCGTATCTGGCCGATATTCCGCTGGTTGGCAATGTGTTTCGCTCCACCGAGGACCAAGACAGCCGCTCGGAAATGGTGTTGCTGATCACCCCTTATATTCTCAACGAAGGGGACGACAAGGAACGTTTCGATCCGACCGAGAAATATCACCGCTACGCGCCGGATGCGTCGTTCCGGCCCAAGCCGTTGCCGGAAAAAACGCCGGCCGGGCCGCCGGTTTGCGGCGACTATTGCGCGCCGGCCAACTTGCGGAATTCGGATTTATGAAGCGGCTGGCGGTCGTGTTGTCGGCGCTGCTGCTCAATGCCTGCGCCCATGTCGGCCTGGATTCGGAAGCCGATATCGCGGCCGAAAACTGTTACGCCTATCGCTATGGCGACAAGCTGCGGCGCATCAACTTCGCCCAGGCCTTCGATTGGTGCCATCGCTCCGCGCGCTGGGGCGACGCCAACAGCCAGGCGCTGTTGGGCGAACTGTATTACATGGGACTGGGCGGCAGGCAGGATATCGAGCTGGCCGCGCAGTGGTTCGAAAAAGCGGCCAAGCAGGGCCACGCCCACGGCCAGTACATGCTGTACCGGATTTACACGGTCAGCGCCGAACCGCGCCTGCGCGAACAGGCCGGCTACTGGCTGAAGCAGGCACGACAGAGCGGTTACAAGTTGGCGTTGAAGAAATGAGATGACGCCAAGGGTAGACGTGGTAAGGATTTGATAAAAATGACTTTCCGGAATGCCCAATGTAATCGTATCCATGCCCCAGCGTGGATATGCTTTTGGGGACGCTTTGCGTCCCGCGCCGCAGAGCGGCGGGGGCGTGCTCCCACGCTGAAGCATGGGAGCCATGACAAGACGGCTACCGGCTTAAACAGGGCAGGCGCGGCGGTTTGCTGGCCATGCCCAAATAGAGGTAGGAGCACCGCCCTCGGCGCGACTGAAACGGGAAACGAGGAAGCCGGCAGGTATATATAGGCACCGCAATTCAAAGTTCGGCGCCTTAATACCTTCGCCCTTCGGGTACGTGGGAAAGAATAAAAAATTGAATGGGAGCAAGACAGAACATGACGACAACAGGAATCGACCATCAGACCGAACCCGTCAAAAACAAACTGCTGGAACTGCTCGACGACGTGTTGAGCCACGACGGCTTCGGCGATATCCATGTGGAAGTCAAGATACTCAAGCGCAAGCAAAAAGAGGTCATCATCCACTGCGGCAAGCAATACCGCTTCGTCGTTAATGCGCCGGCGTAGCGAGCATTCCATGCGACATCCAACAACAAGGACCATAGCGCGCGGGAACGCGCAACGGGAGGGCGCGTCCCGACCGGAAAAAATTACGAGTGTGAACGGGTCACATCGGCAATAAATACAAAACACGATGACCAACAGACTGCGCGAGGCGGTTGCGGCATTTAATCGAGGATAAAAATGAACATACAACAAATCAAATCGGCGATCAGCCGCTTCCGCGCGGCCGACGTTTCCGTCATCGAGGACGAAAAACTGCGCGCGAAGGCGCGAAAACTGCAAGCCAAGCAAGGCGGTTTCACGCTGTTGGAACTGCTGGTCGTGATCACGCTGCTGGCGACCCTGTCTACCGCGGCGCTGGTGGCCTATGAAGGTATCGGCGAAAACGCTCAGGATACCGCCAATGCCAACAACATACTGGCGGCGGAAAGCTCCATCCGTAACTACCGCGCGGTGGAGAATGCCTATCCGAACCAGTGGGATAATTTGGCGAATCTGGACGGTACGATACCGGGAACGAGCGGGACCGAACCGTTGCTGGCCGATGCGACCGAAGCGTTCTTGGGGCAATGGGTGACTACGCCAGCTGCAACATTAGATGGAACTACCGTATTGGAAGCCGTCGGCCTAGCATTGGCGGCGGTCGGCATTGACGAGTTGCAAACGCTGGATTCCACGACAACATACACTAACCCTATTCCAAACCTTTCCTGGAACGAAAGCGCGCCTGGTTTAACTGCGGGTGGTGCATCTGAGTTGGAATTTGATGTCGATGATGCTGGTGTTTTACAAAATATCCTGTGGGATGAAACTTCACAATTGGGCAGCCCTGTCGCCTTGTCGATCGTTCCTTCGGGCGGCGAGGATGGAACGACGGGCACCGATTCAACCTGTACTGCCGATGGCGCCACTATCAGTACCTTTTATGACAACACCACGACGGTTAATCATAACAGAACGCTTAATCTGATCAATGATGCCTTGAGCGATGATACTTGCAGTCTGGTGATTGCCGTAGGCTTCGGGAAGGACGTGCCGGGCACCACGATCGACAGTCGCGTGGCGATCGGCCAGGCGCCGACCGCCGGCACCGAAAACGTCAACCCTGCCGAAAGCTATGCCCGTTATATCGCCTTGTTCCAGGTCGCTGAAGATACAGACAACAGCACTACGATCGATGCGGATGAAGTTTTCCAAAGAGCCCGCCTGATCGGCGTGGTCGATCCGGAAGGCCGTACGCTGGACGCGGCGATCGCCGGCGCTAACCAAGACGCTTAAGCGCTGATGTTGTCGGGTTCCCACGGTCATCCGTGGGAATCCTTACGGCTGACTCTTAGGTTGGACATCGCGATAGTAAGTAGCCCACATGAAGCAAAGCGGAATGCGGGATCATCGAAGCCACGAATATCCCGGATTCCGCAAGCTACATCCGGGCTACTTGCTGGTACCCACGGTCCTCCGTGGGAACCCTATAGGGTTTAAGCGAGCCGTAGGTTGGGCATCGCGATAGCGAAGCCCAACATTTCCGATGCGCTTGAATTCGCTGGGCTCAATTCTATTCAGCCCAACCCAGACAAATAAGACACTCCGCAAGAGGGTTATAACGACGAGCTATGGGACGAGGTGGGCGGTTCTGCTTGCAGCGGTTCGTTATATTGACGATGGATGCATTCATCCGTATCCACCTTGTTTTTTTCAGTTCATCCAAGCAAGTAAATGAGAGGTTTATTGTTTGTGCATTTCCCTTTTTTCACCGTTGGCGCGTTGACCGAATTGCGTTTAAAACGCCGAACCAAGCATTTTTCCCATCACCCGTCCGTGGCGTGCAAACAAAGCGGTTTCACGCTGCTCGAACTGCTGGTCGTCATCACCCTGCTGGGCATCGTCGCCGGCGCCGTGGTGTTGGGCTACGAAGGCGTGCAGGACCAGGGCCGCGAGGACGTCACCCGTTTCGAAATGGCCGAGATCAGAAAGGCGTTGTTGCAGTTTAGGCGCGACAGCGGTTCCAACCAATTTCCGGGGCAGGGGGTATATGATTGCACCGACAGTTTTAATGGCGGCAGCGATACCGATGCCAATACGGCGATGACTTTTCCTGCTGAAGCAGGAAGCACCAACGCCGAAAAAATTACCTGGTGCCAATCAACTACAAATTTTTGGATGTTGTTTACCGACCCTTTTGGCCGCTCCGAGGACGACCAGTGGAATGAAGATACCAAGCGGGGCTGGCACGGGCCATATATTCAACGAAAAAACAACCTGCTCGCGAATGGGGCGTGGGGTATTCTCGATCCTTATCAAGAACCGTATGAAATACAAGGACTGGACGATGACGCGACTGCGCGCCTTGTGAGTCGAGACTCCGGTGCAGGCGTGAAGACGTTGTATTTGCTGCGATGAATCGATTCATGTCTATTTTAATGTCATGGTCCGTAGGGTGCGCTCCGCGCACCAACGCGGCGGTCGTCTTGGTGCGGTGGCCAAGGTGCGCGGAGCGCACCCTACTTATGCTCCGGAAAGCGGACTATGGGGCATTAACGGAGCTTATCGACCCCCCTTATCTCATGATCGATTCGCATGATAACGACGAAGCCCGCGTGGTCGCTATCGGCCTTAATAATGCCGTGGAGGGTGAAGGCGACACGCCCTGTGTTCCGCCGGCCAACTCGGATGACAACATATTGTGCTTGCCGCGATGAATCGATTCTTGTCTATTTTAATGACACGGTCCGTAGGGTGCGCTCCGCGCACCAACACGGCGGTCGTCTTGGTGCGGTGGCAAAGGTGCGCGGAGCGCACCCTACCGTCCCGGCAGGGACGCGCTGCCGGTTTCACGCTGCTGGAAATGGTGCTGGTGCTGTTTCTGGTCGGGTTGATGGCGTCGGCGTCGATGATGTTGACCGAGGGCGTCGAAGACCAGGCCAAGTACGACGAGACCAAACGCCGCATGGAAATGATTCGCAAGGCCATCGTCGGCGATCCGACCCGCACCGTCAACGGCGGGCCGGAAATCAGCGGTTTTGTCGCCGATATGGGGCGGTTGCCGGAGTGCATTGCGGAATTACTGGAATTGGGTGATGAAAAAGTGCCGAATACAGATCCCAAAACCTATGATTCCCCCTGCGATGCATCGAAAACCATCGTCGTGTGGCATCAGGATGCGACCACGGGTGTCGGGTTCGGATGGCGCGGGCCTTATATTCATGTGTTGCCCGAACGTGATGGCGCTTTGCGTTTCCGCGACGGTTACGGCAATTCGGATGCGAACGATGCAATCAATTCAGGTTGGGATTTTTCAGTTTCGGGCGCAGAGGTTAATTTAACCAGTGATGCTTATGATGCCGGTTCCGGAGATAATATTTTAGCAAATAAGCTGGTGGTTTCGTCTGACTGGGAAGTCGATCTTGATAATTGGTCGGGTCGATTACTGTTTAAAAACTCGACGGCTTCGCAGGTGCCTCCCGTTACAGGAACGGACATTACGCTTAAATTAAGAGTTTTCTTTCCTAAGGGAGATGGGACCATCGACTCCGCAGACAGCGATGATTTTCAGATTTTAGTGAGTGATCCGGTAGCTGCAAACAGCAGCAAATACTCAGCTCCGATCACTTTTTCAGGTGGGAAAAAAGTTCCACTGGGCCTTAGAAGCGTGCAGGTTTTATGTGCCTCGGATGACTCGATATTCAAGGGCGCCTGCCCAGGAGTTCCTCCGCCCGATATTTCAAGCAAATTAACAATGCTACCTTTTTCCCAATCGACGCAATTCAATTTCATCTGGGATTTCTAAAGGCTGTTTAAAATGAGACACACTCAATTTATGAATCTCCAATATCTGCAGGTCATAATTCGTTCAATCATTTATGGGTTCCTTCAGTGCTCCGTGCATAATGTCGGACGAGGTATCGAAACCGTTTTTATCTGGTTCCCACGGTCCTCCGTGGGAACCCATACGGAGTCTGAGTGCGGAACCGGGATCGATGGCAGTGTGGACCGGTCGATCTGCATTCCCACGCAGGAGCGTGGGAACGAGTTTCGATCCTGGATTAGGCAGATATTATGATGAAATTCGAGGGCTTGTTTCCGTTTTTTAAGACGTCCGAGCTGCTCGTCTGCGAAACCGACGGTTTTTCCCTGCGCGGCGCGGTGGTGAAACGGTCCGGTACGAGCGTCGAGGTGCTGCACCGGGCGGCGATCGCGCAGGTGGATATGGCCGACGCGGTGACGGATCTGGTCGAAACGCTGCAGGCCAAAGGTTGGCGGGGCGGCGGTTCGGCGGTTTTGCTGTCGCATGCGGTGTTGTCGACGCTGGTGGAACTGCCGGTCAATCCGAAAAAGCCTCGGCCTTTGCCGCAAATGAAGGCGTTGGTGCAAGGGGATGTGGAAGCGTTGTGGTTGCAACATTCGATGCGCTGGTCGCTGGGCCGGTTGCTGGTCAGTCGGGGTTATATGACCGAGGAGCAGGTCGAGGTGGTGATGGATTTACAGCAGGGCAAGCCCAATCCGGCCGGCGGTCTGGAAATGCTGGACAAATTCTCCTTCCGCCGTTTCGGCGAGCTGGCCGAGGAGTTAGGGTTTGTCAAACGCAGCCAGTTGAACGCCTGCCTGACCGGCCAGGAGTGGCTAAAGGTCGATGACGAACAGATCGAGTGTAATTGGGTGCCGCAGGGCGCGGTGGAGGAGATTCCGGGTACGTTTAATTGGCTGACCAGTTGCGTCGGCCAATCCCTGCTGCAACGCTGGGTGGAGGTGTTCGCCCGCCAAGGGGTGAAGCTTAAAGCGATGTATCCGTTGACCGGTTGCGCCGCTAGCCTGCTGCCGCAACGTCCGTTATCCGAGGTGCTGTTGGAATCGCACCACGGCCTGGTCAAGGCGGTCCGCTTGTGGGAAGGGCGCATCATCGACTGGCAAGCCTATTGGCATGTCAACAAGTCGGCGATGGAATTGTGCCTGGAAAGTTATCACGCCCTGCATGTCGCGCCCAACGAAACGTTGTGGCTGGCGAGCTGGGACGAGAATGCGGAAGATTTGGCCGAAGAGCTGCGGCGGATGCTCGAAGTGGAGGTCAAGCTGCTCCACGATCCGGCGTTGGACGGCTCGCTCACGCCGGGCATGCTCGGCGCGGCGCGCCATGCCTTGGGAGTCGGCGAACCGGGACGTTGTATCGAAGTCAGGGTCGGGGGGCCTTTGCCGCCGCCCGCGCAGCGATTGGAAGTGCGCGCCGTCGCCTTGGCCGGCGTGTTGCTGCTCGGGCTCGTGGCGGCGGAGGCGTCGCTGCAATTGCGACACAGCGAGGCGCAAAGTTACAAGGATGAAATGGATTCGCGCTGGCAGAGCATCAGCGCGGCGAAAAAACGCATCGACGCGCAAATTCAGGCGATCGAGCAACGTAAGCAGGCATTGCGCGAGCAACAGCTCGAACAGCGGCGGTTGCAGGCGATGTTGGGCTTTTACGAACGGGATATTCCCGAACGGGCGGCGCTGGTCAAGGGGATATTGGGCATGCTGCAGAATAGCGTCGGCGATGAAGTCATCATGATCGGACTGCGCGAGGGAGAAGCAAAAGCGCCGGCGATGCCGTTTCCGCCGAATTCGCCCGCGGCGAAAGACGATCGCGTCGAAGTGGAAAGTTTCATGCTCGAGTCCTGGGCGGTCAGCGAAGCGGCGGCGCAGACCTTCATTCAAACTATACAGAAGGCGGCGGCGCCGTGGAATCTGGACGTGCGCGACAGCCGGGTATTCAGCGGCAAGGGGCCGCTGAAACTGGACGGTTTCAGCATGACGATGCGTTTGGTCAAGTTACGACCGGTCGACCAGGTGGGGCAACAGGATAAGGCTTGATGAAACGATCGCATTTGAGTAATCGCGAACAGCTTTTGTCGGCATTGGTGATCGTGGCGATCGTGGCCGGCGCTTATGGCTTGCTGCGCTATAGGCCGGTCGACCAACGCATCGGGCAGTTACAAAAAAGCGCGGAGTCGACGCAGAAACGTTTGCTGAAAGCGCGCCTCCCGGACGAGCCGCTGGAAAACGTGGAAGAATTGACGGCGCAGCTAGACGATTTGGAGCGGGCGATGGCGCTGGTCCGCGAGCAGGCCGAATTGATGCAACTACGGCTGGCGCCGTTCGATTCCCAAGAACTCAAGGTGCGGATTTCGCAACTGGCGCGCGACAGCGGCGTGAGAATACGCAGCAACGAAAAATTGCAGCCGCCGCCGCAAACGGCGACGAGCAAGAATGCCAAGCGAGTGGGTAAAAAACGCGGCAAGATCGACGACAAGCCCAAGGAACCGCTGATCCTGCCGGAAACCTCGGGCTGGATCGCGCGGATGTCGCCCGGAACGATGTTTCACCGGCCGATGCAGCGAATCGAGCTGGAAGGCTCTTATATGGCGATACGTAAATTCGTTCACGGCCTGGACGACTTGTCTTATCAGGTCACCGTGCTGAAACTGAATATCGAAAAATTGCCGCTCGCCTCGCCGGCCGGCTATCCGCAAGCTTTGTTGGCGAAATTGGTGTTGGCATTGTAAAACTCGGCAGGTGATGAATCCATGGCGTTAACCGAGGAACAATTATTGAGTGCGGGCGCGCGCAGCGGCTTGGTCGAACCGGCGGCGGTCGAACGACTGCGGTTGGAAGCCAGGCGCCAGCGCTTGCCGTTGTTGGCGATGGTGCAGGCGCATTACCGTTTTCCGTTGTCGGCCTTGTACCGGGCCGTGGCCGAGCAGGGCGGCCATGCCTATGTCGATTTGACCTCGCTGAGCGTGGACCTAGAAGTATTAAAGAAGCTTCCCGCCAATCTGTTGCGGCGCAAACAACTGTTGCCGGGGCGCGCCGACGACAAAACCATGCTGGTGCTGTCCGATCCTTTCGACCGCGACGCGATCGATACGGCGCAACGCTTGTTGGGACGCCCTTTACCGTTGGCGATGGCGGATCCGTCGCAGTTGCGCCTGCGCATCGAACGGGCGCTGGCCGGCAAGGCCGCCGCGCCCGAGACGGACTCGGCGGAGGACGACACCGATCTGGTGGCGTTGCTGGACACGATCATTCGCGAGGCTTATCTGCATCGCGCATCGGACATTCACCTGTTGACCGAGACCTGGGGTTTGCGCGTGCGTTTGCGCGTGGACGGCAAGCTGCGCGATTATCCGGTCGAAGCCGGCGCGGGAGCCGCGGCGGCGGTGATTTCGCGGGTCAAGGTGTTGGCCGGCCTGGATATCGCCGAACAGCGTCAACCCCAGGACGGCGGTTTCTCGTATCATCTGGCGCCGCCGATCGACCGCTCGTTCAACATTCGCGTCGCGACTGCGCCGATTCGACTGGGCGAACGGGTGACCATGCGCTTGTTGGGACAGGAGGCGAGCGCCTTGAGCCTGGCCGACCTGGGCATGTTGGAGACGGACCTGCGCTATTTTCGCGACGCGATCAACAAACCCTACGGCATGATTTTGCTGACCGGACCGACCGGAAGCGGCAAGTCGACCACGCTGTGCGCGGCGTTGGAGGAAATCAATCGCCCCGATATCAATATCATGACGGTGGAAAATCCGATTGAGTACGTCATCGACGGCGTCTCGCAAATTCAGACCGGGCCGAAGGTCGGTTTCGCCAGCGCGTTACGCTCGTTCCTGCGCCACGATCCCGATGTGCTGATGGTCGGCGAGATCCGCGATCAGGAGACCGCGGACGTGGCGGTGAAGGCGGCGATGACCGGTCACCGGGTGTTCTCTACCCTGCATACCAATAATGCGGTCAGCGCCGTGACACGCCTGGTCGATATCGGTTGCGAACCGTTCCTGATCGGTTCGACATTGACGGCGGTGATCGCCCAGCGGCTGGTGCGGCGTTTGTGCGCGCATTGCCGCCGGCCTCGCCCCGCCACTGTCGAGGAACGGGAAATCTTGGGCGCAGAGCAGGAACTGGTCGAGATTTATCAACCGGTCGGTTGCGCGGTTTGCCAGGGCACGGGCTTTCGCGGCCGTCTGGGTTTGTTCGAAACCCTATGGTTCGACGACAACTTGGCGCGCCTGGTGACGCGAGGGGTGGAAGAAGAAGTATTGGAGACGCGCGCCGGCGAGCGTTTGCGCTTTATGTGGGAAGACGGCTGCCAAAAGGTGCGGCTGGGCTTGACGACGCTGGACGAACTTCGCGACGTGGCGGTCTATAAAACCCATAAGACGCTGGCGGTGAACTGAGATGCCGTATTATTCCTATATCGCATTGGATAACGGCGGCGCGGAGGTTTCCGGACGAGTGCAGGCCGACGACATCGGTGCGGCAAACTTGATGCTGCGTCAGCGGGGTTTGCGGGTGATGGAGCTGCAGGAGCGCAAGAGAAAGGAAGGCTTCCTCGGCCAGGCCAATTTCTCCGACTGGCTGGCCTCGCAGCGCTCGGTCGGCAACGCTTCGTTGATTTTTTTCTTTCGTCAGATGGCGTTCATGCTGCGCGCCGGCCTCTCCATCGCACAGGCCTTGAAACTGGCCCAGAAGCAGATTTCGAGCCCCCGGCTCAATTTGACCATCCGCCTGATGTTACAGGATATTGAGGCCGGCCAGTCGTTGTCGGCGGCGATGAAAAAGCATCCGGTCGTGTTTGCTGACATGGCGGTGAACCTGGTCGTGGCCGGCGAAACGACCGGGGACCTCGCCACCATCATGGAACGGCTGGCGCTGCATCTGGACAAGAAGGCGGCGCTGCGCGCGCAGATGATCAATGCGATGATTTATCCGGTCGTCGTGGTGTTGGCCGCGATCGGCGTGGGCGTGTTCATGGTGGTCAAGATCATTCCCAAGTTCGCCAAATTCCTGCTCGGCCAGGGCAAACCGCTGCCGCCGTCCACGCAGATGTTGATCGATCTGTCCGATGCGGTGCGCGCCAACGGATTGAGTATCGTCGGGACGTTGATCGCATTGGTCGTCGCGTTGTTGGTGTTGTATCAAACCGGCATCGGGCGGCGCTGGATCGATGCCGCACTGTTGCGCCTGCCGGTGCTGGGCAAGCTGGCGACGACCGGGGCGATGGCGCAAATGACCTGGGCCTTGTCCATCCAGTTGCGCAGCGGCGTCACGGTGTACGAGGCGATGAAAATCACTGGCAATTTGCTCGGGAATCGGGTCTACAGCGATCAGTTGCGGGATGCCGCCGGAAAAATCCTCCAGGGACGCGAAGTCGCCCGCAGCATCCGCCATCCGCGCATGCCGCCGTTGGTGCTGCAGATGATCGCGGTGGGCGAGAGCGCGGGCAGTCTGGATCAGGTTTTGCAGGAATTGGGCGAGTATTACGAAAGATTGCTGGAAGTCGCAATTAAGCGCCTGTCGGCGCTGATCGAACCGGCGATGATTTTGGTGATCGGCGGGATGGTCGGTTTCGTTTATTACGCCTTCTTCCAGGCTTTGTTCTCGTTGGTATCGGGGTGATAAAAGACGCGCGTGGTTATGCGTTCCCAGCGAAGAGTACTCATCGTTATACACATCTTTATGTGAACCATGTCATTCCGGCAAGGATTGCGCGAATCCAGGTTACAAGGATGTATTTGGCTTGTCATCCTTGACACTGGATACCCACTCCCGGCGGGTATGACGAGACTTATGTATAACGATGAAGCGAGGAGCATGGGGACGAGAGAATATTGTGTTGTAGGAGCGCCGCCCTCGGCGCGAAGAGTTTCAGTTAGGCCTTTTTTGGATTCCCATGGTTCAGCATCGGAACGAAGAGTTTTTGTCAAGGTAGGATGAAGTGAAATATATTGTAGAGTGTGTATATGGATTAACGTTTGTGGCATCGCTGCTATTCCCGTTAAGCGCTGCGGCCAATGGTTCCGCAAACGGCAATTATTTAGCCCGGGCCGGCCAAACGGAAGCGCAATGGGTGCGCGACCCTTTCACGCCGAGTAAGCTGATGTATGAGGCCGTGGGTCTGCAGTCCGGCATGGCCAGCGGGGCTTACGGTTTCGTCCCTTCGAATGAGGCCGAGCGTATCCCGCCAATGAAATTGCGCGGTCTAATAAACCCCGACGACGAGAAATTTATCGCCTTGTTGGAAGTGAAAGGGATAGGCACGTTCATGGTGCGCGAGGGGGACGAGTTTAATATCGATCCATCGCAGCCGAAAAACGCGATTCGAATCGGTAAAATTACGCGTCTGAGCGTCACGGTCGAGACCGGCATGCTGGGTTCGATTCGCGTGTTACGCTGACCGGCTGCGCTACCGCAGTTTTTTATACCCATCGTAAATCAAAATTCGGCGCTTCCTTAAACATTGCCGAAAATTGAAGTGCGATAATGATACACCATTCGTCAGGCGTGCGTTGCCTGCTATTTTTTTCCATTAAAACTATTATGCGAAGCAAGAGCTTACGTTTTCAAATTACCTACCGGGTGCTATTGTTTGCCGTCGGCATCATGGTCATCGGCGGCGCGGTCGCAATTTGGCAGGCGCGCAATGCGGTCGAGGACGAGGTCGAGTCCTCCATTAATCTGGCCCTGCAGTTGGTCAAGTTGGGCTTTTCGGCGTCGCCCAACCCGAATATCGACGCCACCGACTGGATTTCTCGCTTGAGCGCGTTGAAACAAACGCGGCATTTAAACATTCAGTTGCAGGATGACTCCGGTAATCTGATCGATATCGCCGGAGGCAGAGAAAGTTCGGAACAGGACGAGACGCCGCCGCGCTGGTTCGCGGACTTGGTCGGCGGCGATTATCCGAAGGTCGAATATCGCATCGAGACCCACGACAATAAAGTGCTGACCTTGGTTATCCAGGCCAATCCTTTGGATGAGATTACCGAGGTGTGGGGGGAAACCCGCGCCTTTTTTCTGACCATCTGCCTGTTGGTGCTGTTGATTTTTATGGCCGTGCACTTGGTGTTCAACAAGACGCTGCAGGCGATCGAGACGATCGTCGATGCGTTGAAACTGATCGAAACCGGCGAATACCGAAAAAAACTGCCGGAATTTGCCACCCAGGAATATGACAGCATTGCCGGGGCGATCAACCATATGACTGACGTGCTGGAAAGGACGCGGCAGAAGAATAGGGCGCTGACCCAGCATTCCCTGCAGATTCAGGAAGAAGAGCGCCAACGTCTGTCGCAGGAATTGCATGACGAACTGGGGCAGTCGTTGACCGCGATCAAGGTCATGGCGGCGACCGCCGCGCACCGGGGCGCCGATACGCCGAAGATCACCCAGTCGATCACCGAAATCTGCGATCATTTGATCAAGGTCGTGCGCTCGATGATGCAGCAATTGCATCCGTTGATATTGAGCGAACTGGGGTTGAAGGCGACCCTGGAAGATCTGGTCGAGCACTGGGCGGAGCGCAATCCCGCCCTGTCGGTCGAGTTGGATTGCGACGACGCGGTCGACACGCTCGACCATGCCGTCACCATCCAGCTGTTCCGCGTGATCCAGGAATGCCTGACCAACATCAATCGCCATGCTCATGCCAGTCGCGTTACAATCACCCTGGCAATCGACCCGGCCAGGCCCGGGCAACTAGCGGTCAAGGTGGTCGACGACGGCGAGGGTTGTCATATCGAACATGTCGCCGCCGGTTTCGGGCTGTTGGGCATGAAGGAAAGAATCAAATCACTGGACGGCGAATTTTCGTTTCATTCCCGGCCGGGCGCGGGAATGACGGTTGAGGCAAGCGTTCCGATCGCATGACAGAAGAGAAAATCAGAATATTGTTGGTGGACGATCACGCCGTGGTCAGGGCGGGGTTCAAGCTGTTGCTGTCCTCGGTGGCGGGGATGGACGTCTGCGGCGAGGCCGACCGCGGCGAGAAGGCCATACAACTGTACCAAAGCCTGCAGCCGGACATCGTCGTGATGGACCTGTCGATGCCTGGGATCGGCGGCTTGGAGACGATACGCCGCTTGTTGCAACGCTATGAACAAGCCAATATCCTGGTGTTCAGCGTGCATGACGAACAGGTCTACGTGAACCGGGCGTTGTCGTCCGGCGCCAAAGGCTATATCAGCAAGAACAGCGCCCCGGAGATTCTACCCAGAGCGATCGCCAGCATCGTCGCGGGACAACGCTATGTCGAGGCGGGCTTGTTGAAAGATGCCGTCGACCAGGACTATCAGGCCATCATCGCGAATTTTACCCCGCGCGAATTCGATATCTTCCGTTTGCTGGCCAAGGGACTTACGGTCCACACGATTGCCGACGAACTCTGTCTCGGCTATAAAACCGTCGCCAATTATTCAACGCAAATCAAGAAAAAACTGAACGCGGCCAGCGTCGCCGAATTGATGCAGATCGCCTTGTCCGCCCGCATCGACACCCGCCCTAAATTGTAGCCCGGTAGGATGCGGTGAGGCACGAACCGCATCGGTCGAGAATAAAGTGAATAAAAATCAAAGTGGGCGACTTTGATCGGTTTGTCAAGCGAGATTGATTCTTTGGATTTACTATTGATTCATTATTTAAATATATATGGAGAATTTTCCATGCCCGATAGCTTTAAACAATGTATAAAAATATATTAATTATTCTTTTTCCTTTTGGAGAAAGCTAAACCAGCTAAACCGGATGCAAATAAATATAAAGGAGCTGGGGCAGGGACTGTTGAAACATCCCCACTATCCCATTTCTGATTTGCAACACTAAATTGAACATCAGTAAAATAATCCTGAAATGTAGTTTTATCAGTACTTTGGACATCAGCCAATCCCGAATAATTCAATATATCTCCGATATCTGTTGAATCATAAATTAAAGTTGCTTCAATCGGGCTAAAATCACCACCACTAATACCTAAGAATGCAATTGAATCGTTAAAATAAACATTATCCCCAGTTGAATAAAGGAAATTACTGTCATTGATTCCAGTTGAGTTATAGAAGTCAATAATTGCAACACCAAGAACTCCTAAATCTGTATCATCTTCGAAGATGTTGAATTCCAAAGCATTCTGATTTGAATTACCTTCGTAGTCATACCAGTTTGTTACGTTAACAACTGGTGCAGCGTTTGAAATTGGCGCTGCCATAGCACCTGCCAAAGCTAGGGGTGCAAGTCTTTTTGTTAGTTTTTTGTTATCCATATATGTTCCATAATTCGTTTATTCTTTCGGAAAAATTGTTCATTATGTACAAGGCATTTTTATCCATGTTGAAGACTGTTGGCGCATTCCATTCTAATTAATACGAGCGGCCGTTTGGTTCCGTTTCGTCTTCGGCTAATTATGCAATGAATATTACGTATTAATGCCTTGCTTCTTACAAGTAAGCAAAAATTGTTCCATAATTGATATAATACATATAAGAAATTGATAAATATATAATAAATTCAGTTCAGTTCAGTTCAGTTCAGTTCAGTCTGAATTGTAAATTTTTTTGACAAAGAATAAAAAACAACAAAAGCGCGGTAGTCTTGTAGGTCGGGCATGCTTTTTCTGCCCGACAATGCCAATATTTCAATTGGGCGACTCGCCTGGAATTTCAGAGATCGATGAGATTATTGGCGCTAATACGTCGGGCAACGAAAAGCAGTTGCCCGACCTACTTGGCTTGCTGAAACCTGAACCCGCATAGTTTTGGGATTTTCCTATGCAAAAAATCGAAGTGGCCGAGTTCGATTGGTTGATCAAGGATGGGGTGTGGCACGAACCGCATCGGTCTAGAATAAAGTGAATCAAGAATTAACAATCTATGGGGCAGACACGATTGAAAGTCGCTAAACGTCGGCCATAAAGCCTCCCAACGTCAGCGGCATTCACAATTCTTCTACGATCCAAACGACCGATTGGATTAGCAAAGGCAAATTCACTTATGTCATTCAATAATATTCATGTGCATCAATACGCTTAGTCTTGTAGGTCGGGCATGCTTTTTCTGCCCGACAATGCCAATATTTCAATTGGGCGACTCGCCTGGAATTTCAGAGATCGATGAGATTATTGGCGCTAATACGTCGGGCAACGAAAAGCAGTTGCCCGACCTACTTGGCTAACTTGAATATCCCCAGGCTGGCGAGTAAATTCCTCTTTCACAAATTAATGAAACCCCGAATCAGGCCAGTCGATAGCCTGTTTGGCATATCCGTGTTTGTCCGGGTTCCTATCGATGTAATCGACATGCCGAGTAAAGCCTTTACTGCTGAGAAGATGGACGAATATCGGCGCGTGAGCGAGTATTCGGGCGCTGATCGCTACCGGGAATAAGCGGCGCGGAGTTTTTCGACTTCGACGAGCGTGGGGATGGAAGAGGCGGCGCCGGCACGGGTGACGCTGATCGACGCGGCAATGTTGGCCAGTTTAGCGGCTTCCGGCAAATCCAGGCCCGATAACAGTCCCGCCGTCAGGCTGCCGATGAAGGTGTCGCCGGCGGCCGTGCTGTCGACCGCCTGAACGGTTCTGGCGTCGATGCGATGTTGCCGATCGGCATTAAATAGACGCACGCCTTTTTCGCCCAACGTCACGACGATGGTGCTAAAACCGTGCTGCAACAATGTTGACGCCCCGGCGTAAATGTTTTCGTCGCTCTCGGCGTCGATCGCCATGCCGGACAAGGCCGCCAGTTCGATTTCGTTGACGACGAGCAGATCGGTCGAGTCGCGGAGCAGGGGCGAAACCGGGTGAACCGGGGTAGGGTTCAGTATCGTCATCGCGCCACATGCCTTTGCCTTGGTAAAGGTTTGTTCGATCACCCGGTCCGGTATTTCGAATTGCGTCAGCACGATGTCGCCGGCCTCGATGGGCAAGTCGTCGAGAAAACTTTCATCCCACTGCGCATTGGCGCCGGGAATCACGACGATCGAATTGGCCGAGCTTTCCGCGACCGTGATGAAAGCGGAGCCGGTCGCGGTATTCGGCAAGCGGCGAACGCCGCCGACATCGATGCCTTCCTGTCGTTGGAAGGCCAGCAATTGTTCGCCGAAGGCATCGTCGCCCAGACGGCCGACCATCAAGGTCTCGCAGCCCAGCCGTTTGCAGGAAACGGCTTGATTGGCCCCCTTACCGCCGGGAAAATATTTGACTTCGCGGCCGAAGATCGTTTCGCCGACCTTGGGATGGTCTTTGACGAAGGCGACTATATCCATATTGATGCTGCCGACGACGATAGCTTTGTTCATGACTAATGGAGAGGTGGAAGAGCTTAAACTGGTTTGATTATGCTGGTTTTGTAGTGTGATGCAAGCATGAAAACATCAAACGGTTGGCCTTTCAATACTCCCAGCCGCCGGAAACGGTCAGCAAAGAACCGGTCATCGCCTCCGGGCTGTCGAAGATCAACCAAGCAGCGGTTTTTCCGATTTCGTCGGGCTGCACGGGGCGGCCGGCGGGGATTTGGCTGGCCATGGCTTGACGTTCGGACGCGCCGATTTCGTCGTCTTCGGTCAGGCCGGGGCAGATCGTGTTGACCCGGACCTGGTACGGTGCCAGCGCGACGGCCAGGCTTTTGCTCAGGGCGACGACGCCGGTCTTGGCGGCGCAATAGCCGGTCGACATCGGCCAGGCCTTGATGTTGTCGACGCCGGAGAAGGCGAAGTTGATGATTTGTCCTCTATTGCGGCGCAGTTCTTCCAGTGCGTAATGGCTGGTGTGAAAACAGCTGTTCAGGTTCAGGTTAATGTCGCTAAGCCATTGTTCAGGGCCGACCTCGAGTATGTCTTTATGCACGAAAGGGCCGACGACATTGATCAACACATCGATGCCGCCGAACTCGCGCACCGTATCGGCAACCAAAGATTCGGCTTGGCGGTGATCGGTCAGATCGGCCTGGAACAGCTTATTGGCGATGTCTTGCTCGTCCAGCCAGGCCTTGAGTTCATCGGCCTTGGCTTGATTGGAAAAATAGTGTAGCGCCAGTTGTACCGGCTGTTCGACCAGGGCTTTGGCCACGGCGGCGCCTATAGCGGAATTGCTGCCGGTCAGCAAAATGGTTTTCATAGACTAAGGATATTCAGGTTCTTTCGACGTAGAGAATATAATAATGCTTAATCTCCAAAAACGCTCGCCGGCCTCAGAAACGGTTCGACCCCGAAGCTAGGCCGGGGAAGGTTTTACAGCTCGGAAAAACACGCGAACCGGGACACCCATTAGCCAGCCGGTGTCAATAAGCCCAAAAAATATCTGCTGACCCCGTTGCCCCTCGAGCAACGCTGTTTCGCGATACCTTGTATGCTGCCTACGCTCGCGCTATTCGTTCAGATTTCGGCAAAAAAACTGCGTTACGACTAGCGCGGCTTAAAACTTAGCGCCGCTGACGCTCGGTTTCTACGAATTTGAGTCGCCGATTGTGCATTGCAATTGCTTTACTCGGTGGTAACCTGAATTTATCTTTAAATGTTTGTTGATAGATAACCTATCTGGCCAGATTAAAGATTACAGATATTTCTACGAAGGGGGGAACAATGGCTAAAGTTCTCATTGTCGGCGCCAGCAAAGGGGTAGGCGCGGCTATCGTTACACTGGCACGGCCCGAGTTCGAGGTTATTGCGCTGAGTCGAACGCAGCCGCAAGGCGATGTCGCTGAATTTCATCTTTGTGATGTGTTGACTGATCCCTTGCCTTCTATCGATGAGCCGTTGGCGGGCTTAGTGTATTGTCCTGGCAGTATTATTCTGAAGCCTTTCAAAAATTTGCAATGCCAGGATTTTGTCGGAGATCTGGAACTCAATCTGATTGGCGCGGTGCGTTGTTTGAAACACTATCAAAGCAACCTTCAGAGAGCCCACAGCGCTTCGGTTGTTTTATTCAGCTCCGTCGCAGTGCAAATAGGAATGCCTTATCATGCTGTCGCGGCCGCTTCTAAGGGGGCTGTCGAGGGCTTAGTGCGTGCTTTGGCGGCAGAGTGGGCGCCAACCATCAGAGTAAATGCATTGGCACCTTCCTTAACCGAAACCGGCTTGTCGGAACGATTGTTGGCCGATGATCGCAAGAGACAAGCGCTGGCATCCCGCCATCCGATGAAGCGTGTCGGCCTGCCGGATGATATAGCCCAGGCCGCGCTGTTTCTGTTGTCAGAGAAATCCTCTTGGATTACCGGTCAGGTGCTACATGTCGATGGCGGTCTGTCGACGCTGAAGATTTAATGCTGTCACCCCCTTTGCGAGTTATTCGGGCTAGGTTTCGTTAATGTTGCCGGAGGATAGAGACTATGAGCATGAACTACCATACTGTCGTCATCGGTGGAGGGTGTCTGGGTTGCGCTTGTGCCTTCTCAATTCAGAAAAGATTGGGCAAAAAGGCCGGACAAGTCGCCATCGTTGAAAAAAAGGTCCTGGGAGCCGGTTTAAGCTCTCGGCATAGCGCCATTGTGCGATCAGCCAATGCCTCGCCGATGGCGGCCAGAATGGCTAAGCAGGCAACTGCATATTGGAAAAAACTTAAACCCCTTTGGGGGATCGATATGCCGTTTGAACAATCCGGTGCAATTTGGATTGCCGCGAACCAAGGAAGGCAAAGCTCGCAGAAATGGTCGGCTCTTGAAAATGCGATGGCGGCCGAAGACATTGATTTTAGAATGTTGTCGCATTTGGAAGTCGAGAAACTCTGCGGCAAAGCCATTAAAATTGTCCCCGAAGAAAATTATTATTATGAACCTGAGGTATTACAGCTGGATTCGTCGCAGATTCTAAATGCCATTCAAAGCGCGGCACGGCGCAATAAGATTGATGTGATAGAACATTGCGAAGTGGTTGATTTCAGTTGCGATAGTCGCCATAACATCGAAGCGATCAAGACCAATCAAGGAGAGATCCGCTGTCAAAATATCGTTAATGCGACCGGCGCATGGAGTGCCGAATTGTTTGCCGGTATGGACATTGAAATCCCGGTCGCTTTAGAACCGGTTTATGCGGCAAATTTTTTGCTCAGTACGCAAGACATCCCGGTCACACTGCCGATTATTGCCGATTTTGTTAACCGGGCGTATTTTAGACGTTGGCGGGGAAGTATCTTGCATATGCATCAGCCCAGAAGCCGTAGCCCAAAGGATATAGCCAGTTCATTCAGTCGTGCGCTGATGAACCCGGAAGGTGCCAATGTTATATACGACGCTTCGAGTTTCAACGTGAATTATCAGCAACTGGAAGATTATCTGCTAAAAGTACAACAACGTTTTCCCAACATAGGTCGACCCGTTTATGCGGGTGGCTATAGATCGTTTTTTGATATCACGCCGGATCTTAAATTTATTCTGGGCCCCGATCATCGATCGACCAATCTTTATCACTGTTTAGGGGCGGGGCAGTCGTTAAAATACGCGCCTATATTCGGAGAAATAATCGCCAGACTCATTACAGGAACAGGGAAAGTAAAAGAAGATATCGATATCACCGAATTTTCGATTGAGCGTTTCAGCAAAAAACCAATCAGTGATTTTTGGCAGGGTACTGAGCAAGACGCACAAGCTTTATAACAAGTGATCCAGACGTTCGTTTTTTCGCTGTCTGACGAATCGACGAACATATTGGTCGCTTTCGATTTGAAGTGTCAAGGCGCCCAAAAAAGATTCAGATTAGATAACTGTCTATACCCGACAAAAATAGATCATACTGCGCTTCGGAGGCTTGTTTGGCCAAATAGGCGGGTAAGCCGCTGATAATGTTGTTTTTGCTGACCAGCCAGCCGACCCCATCTTCGGGGCCCAAGCTCAATAGATAGCCAAGATCTCGATGCATATAGGGTAGGCAAAAAAACAAGATGCCGGCCTTAAGCAGGATGTTGTTGGCGGCGGCCTTTCCTTTGCGGATCGCTGCTTGCGAAGTCAGCAGATTCGAGCCCATTTTGTCATAATATGAACAGTCTCCGGCCGTGAAAATATGGTTCAGACGTTTCTCGCCGACAAGGACCTGACCGGAACTATTGGCGTGTAACAATAGTCTCGGCGTTTTTCCGAGCAGCAGTAGGGTCAGATCCGAGGTCAGGATCGATTTCTCGCCACTATGGGCATGTTCAAGGTGCAATTCTCGATCAAGCTGGCCCCGGTAAAATTGGCTTTGCAATAAGGTAATTCCCTTTTGGTCTAGGCGTTTTTTGACATACCGCCCGATGGCCGCTGGAAAAAGGGGAAGTAACCTGTCACCACCATCTATCAGATTAACATGATAATCGGCATGACTGCCGGCGAGCCTAGAGGCCAATTCGAAGGAAAACTGGATGCCGGAGGGGCCGGCGCCGATGACATTGATGGTTTTTTCTGATTGACCGGTAGCGCTTAACAGCTTGTCGAGCTCGGTTGCCAGGCAATGCCGGCTCAATGTGTCGAGATCATATACACCGTCCGCCGTAATAGATGAGTTGGGTTGAGTGCCAACGGATATCAACAGGTAATCGAACGGTAATGATTGTTCGTCGAGTTGAATGCATTTCTGTAAATTCCAGGTTAGCAGTTGCTCCTCGTCGAACCTGACCGGTTGTTGAACATGAATAAAATTAAAGCGTCGGGCCAGTTTTGTAAAAGGTATTTGAATTTCTTTCAGCGGCCGGCGCACCGTTTCATGCAGACGGGTTATCAGTAAATGATAAGGGCGAGGGTCTATCAACGTGATCTCGGCATCGGGGGCTCGGTGTCTCAGCGAGATCAATGCCGATAAACCGGCATAGCCGCCACCGATAATGACCAGCTTTAAGGTATTGTGATGTTTGCTGTGTCGGCCAGACATCGACTCTCATTCCTAAATTAATGGGGCATTGTGAATACCCAATAGCAATAAAGCCTTATAAGCAATCGACTCACGACAGCTTGCCTAAAATTAATTGTTTGTTATTTTCGCATAATGCGGTAAATATAGTTAACAATCTGTTTCCATTTGGGATGCTTGTCAAGACGGTTTGGTTTCAAATTTTGATCGGAAGATCAAGATGGCGGGCGTGATAGAGCAATGGCGTCTAGAGCGCTCCTGGCAAAGAACCAGTGCAGACATCTCCATCACTTGGCGCATATTCCTTGCCAGCGCGATATCTCAGTTCAACAAGGGGTAATAATTATGAAAAAAACAAAAGCCCTGTTCGCAAATTCAGTATCTTTTTTCTCTCTGGCATTCGTCTTCTCGGTATTGTTTGTCCCGGATTGCGGAGCGCATGAACGCTGGGTTTTGACGCCGGAACAAATCGCACAGTGGAACGCATTGCCAAAACCGTCGTTTTATACCGAGCTCTCGTTTGGAAATGTTACGATGGTCGCGATGTTTCTGTTATTCATCTTCGGATGGATAAGGCTGGGGTTCACTGGCGCTCGCGAATTGTTTCCGGATCTCCAGGCTCGACTCGCTTCGTACGGCGAACATGTACCTCGGATCCTTCGGGTCTGTTTGGCTTGGATGCTGATATCCTCGGCCTTTGGCGTCGAACCGCGCACCGGCGTGGAACCGTTTACTTCGCCGACCTTATTCGTTCCCGACCTCGAAATACGGCTATTGGGGTCGGGTTGGGCATGGTTACGTTGGCTGGAATTCCTGCTAGGATTGGCGATTCTGTTCGGCGTTTACGTTCGCTTTTGCGCGGTAGTGCTGATGGCTTTGGGCTTGTTGGCCGGCATGCTATTCGGCCTGGATTTCCTAGCCTACGGCGGGGCATTGCTCGGCACTTCGATTTACTTGCTGATGCAAGGCCCGGGAAGACATTATCTCCCTCTCCCCACGCCGGCTCCTCTGCTCGGCATTCAGTCGTGGCTCGCGGCCCAGCCCAGAGCCAGGGCGCAATTCATCATGCGGGTTTTGACAGGTTTAACGATGCTTTACTTGGGGATTGCCTTCAAGATCATGCAGCCCAATCTATCGGTGGCCATCATCAAACTTTACCAAGTTCCGATACTGTCTTCAGCGCCTGAAGGCTTTTCGTTGTTTATGGCCTTGGTCGAAGTATCCGCCGGCTTATTGATGATTGCGGGCATTCTGCTGCGCCCCTTATCGTTGTTTATGTTGGGGGCGTTTTTATTTTTCGCCTCCTTGCTGCCTGAAACCCTGACCGCGCATATTTTATTCTATGGCGTCATGCTGTCCAGCTTCATCAATTCCGCAGGCCATTGGCGCAAGCCGGAGGCCAGGGACCAAGCGGCCGAAATCGTCATCGTTGGCGGAGGGTTTGCCGCGCTGCATGCCGCGATGAAAATAGAGCGACTGATCGGGGCCTACTCGAATGTCAACATTACCTTGCTGCACGACAATTCGAATTTCGTGCTTAAGCCGTTGTTGCCGGAAGTCATCGGCGGAACGGTGCAACCCGGCAACGTGGTCAATCCGATCCGGCGGGTCATTCCTCGGGTCAACGTCATCGTCGGACGCCTGGATTCGATCGACGACAACAACCGACAGGTGTTGGCCCGGCGTCCGAGCGGCGAACGAATTATGTTGGGATATAGCGAGTTGGTGCTCGCGCAAACGGCAAAACCGAACACGACCTCGATTCCGGGGATGTTATCACATGCGTATCCGATCGACTCGGTGGGCGATGCCTTACACCTCCGGAAGTGTCTGCTGGAACTGATCGAGCAGGCGGAATTCACCGAAGACGCCGACGAACGGGCGCGTTTTTTGAGCATTGCCATCATTGGGTCGGGCGAATTGGCTTGCAGCGTCTCAGCGGAGATTTGTCAAATGCTGCGCGCCATGGCGCCGTCCTATCCGGTACTGCGTGATTCAAATTGGCAGGTTCATCTTTACGAAGACCCGGAATACGTTTATGCCGATTTCGAACAGGAACACATGTCCGTGCGCGATGGCTGTCTGGAGAAAGCCGGTGTCACTCTGCACAAGGCGGAAAAAATCAACGCCGTTGCCGAGCAGGAAATCATCATGGCCGGCGGAAAACGCCGTGCAGCCGGACTGTTGATCAACGCCTGTTTCAGTATGCCGGTCGTGCGCTTGCAGGGAGCCGCCGCCTTAGTTAGGCCTTTCGCCGTCGACGACGACTTGAGCCTCGAAGCTCATCCGCACATTTGGCATGCTGCTCCGAAACTTCAAGGCGACGAACATCCCTTCATCTCTGCCGCCGACTGGGAGGCCTTGGGGGCCGCCGCAGGCTATAACGCCTGGGCTAAAACGCAAGGCTTCAATCCCCGTCCTTATCAGCGCCGCAATAGATTGATCAAACCTTACAGCATCGGCTTCAATTCGTTCTGTGATGTGAAAGCCTTTACCTTCAGAGGCAGAATCGCCTGGTTTTTGTCTAGACTCAGCCAACTTCTGGCCATGCCCGGATTGGAAAAAAACCTGCGCATCATGATCGATTGGGCCTTGGTGATCCCCTTTCGCAGCGATATTGCGGTGCTTACGCCAGCGCCGATGGCCCGCCTGCAAAAGATACGCTTTGAACAAGGCGACGAAATATTCCATCAAGGCGACGAGGCCGAAATGGCCTATGTGGTGGAATCCGGTCGGCTGGAAGTCATAAAGGATGAGCGCAAGGTGGCCGAACTGGGGCCGGGCGATTATTTCGGCGAAATTACCCAGACTTATCTCAATCGGCGGGCGGAAACCGTACGCTGCATTTCCGGCTGCGAATTGACCGTGTTGTCGCAAAACGATTTCAAGGTGTTGACCAAGGGCTCAGGGCTTTTGAGCAAGGCGCTTCAGCACCTGGCGACACAGGATCGCTCCGCCGGCGGTGGGCGAGAGCAGGGACTCAAGCGCATTATGTACGTCAGCACGATGCATGCCGCGTTCAGCGATGAAGAGATCGTTGAACTGGGGCGTAAATCCAGTCTGAACAATCAAAAACTGGGCTTAACCGGGGTACTGATTTCGGTTCACGAATATTTCTTTCAAATCCTCGAAGGCCAGCCCTCCGTCGTGGATACGTTGCTGGAAAAAATCCGCTCCGATACCCGTCACAGGGACTTGACGATTCTCAGCGCGGAGTATGGGCTCGAACAACGACTGTTCAGCGATTGGGGCATGCGCACGGTGTGTCTTAATGAAGAAAGCGGCGTCTTGCTGCAAGCAATACGGATGATGCTGCGCAATATCGCCCAATCTCACCATATCATCGGGCGCTATACTCAGCCCGCCGTGCTCAAACTGCTTACCGAGGGCACGAACCCCTTGACCGTGCCGGTAAAATGCACCGAAAAACTGGTATTGTTTGGGAACATGCTGGGCTTTTCCGCCTTGTCGGATCGCTTTTCCGCCGAAGAGATTGCCGAAATCATCAACAGTTATTTGGAAACCTGCTCAAGCTGTATTATCGAGCACGGCGGACAAGTGGCCGAATATGTGGGTACCAGCCTGATCGCCTATTTTCCGTTCAACCAGGCGGATGCGGCGATTTCGTCCTGCCTCGACGCCTTGCGCGGTCTGAAGGCGTTGCGCGACCAGGACAACCCGCTGTATCACTCCGTCTATGGCGGCTTCGGACTTGCCGCAGGCGCGGTGATCGAAGGCAATATTGGCTCATCGGTCAAAATGGACTATACAATTCTGGGCGAAACCATCAATCAGGCTTCTCAATTACAGGCATTGGGACGTAACGCCGGCAAGGCCATCGCACTGAGCGAATCGGTGCAGCAAAGCGCACAGAGTGCTTGGAAGTTTCAGAGATTGTCCGAAACCGCGCTTTTCAAAGAAGGGGAAGAAAAACAACCTGTCTATACGATTGAAGATCGCTTGGTCATCGAAGGCATGCCCAGGTAGATGCACAAGTTCGGCGGTACGTAGGCAAAGGCTGTTTATATAAACCAATCGAGGCATCGACCTGTATGACTTGATCATGTTGGACAAGCTCGCGCTTCGTCAATCTATGCGGCAGCGTGTTTCCGCTAAGCGTAAGCCAACGCCTCGTTGGCTTCGTTAAAGTCATAATCGGTTTTCAGGCAGTGGTCCAGCCATTTTTGCAAAAAATAATTCAAGCGCCATTTATAGTCCCTGATTTCGACGCTTTGCGAGGGGCAGCGATAAACCTTGGAGACGTCGTGGCGGGCATGGTCTCTCAAGACTTCGGCTAATTGCGCGTCGAGATAGAGGCGGATTTTGACCGCCGGCTCCATGAATTCCACCAATTGCTGGTTGAAACAATGGCTTAGTTCGATGGTCATGGTGTAGGCGCTGCGTTCCAGTACTTTCAAATACAACGCCGGCTTGTGTTCGGTATAGCCTATCGCCCGATGGCGAAAATTTTCCAAGTCGGGAATCAAGCGGAACAGCTTTTGAAAATTGGATTCGCATAGCTTTTCCAGGCATAGCGAGGTATTGACAGGGTGTACCAGACTCATCTTAGTTTTCCCGGTAACAAGCGCTGGCGCTGGCCGTTTCCCACAACGCCACTTGATCGACATCGTAACCTTCGGCCTGCAAATGTCGATAAATCATCTTGCTCAACACTTCGGCGGTTGGATGTTCGTCCAGGGTCATGAAGCGTTCGTTATTGGCGATCAATGCCGGAATGATGGGATCGTCCTTGTGCAACAGGAAATTGTGATCCAGGTGCGCATCGATATATCTTTCCACGCTTTCTTTAATGTCGGAGAAATCACAAACCATGGCTTGCTCGTTCAGTTGCTCCTGTTTGATGGATATGGATGCCTTGACGCTGTGTCCATGCAGGTTCCGGCATTTGCCGGGGTGGTTCATTAATCGGTGGCCGTAACAAAAATAAACTTCTTTGGTGATGATATACATAATTAATACGTGTCCCCATAAGCCGCAAGACCGGGGAATACCGTTCAGTTCCCCTTAATGCTTTCAATAGTGGCGGCGATGTCGTAGCCGTCGTGTTCGTTTTCCGTGCAACGCACGACTTCGATGTAGGCCGTCATCGGCGGGGTCACATTGCTTTTCGGACTGATGCAGACTTCCAATGCGACACCGGGATTGAAGGGCGTATCGGAGACAAACGATAACCCGGCGCCACTGATGGATGTGCAGCGGCCCGTATGGACTTCATCGGAACCGGCCGGTTTATAGGTGATGTCACAGTCAACTTCCATCCGGATATAATTGCGTTTTTCATCATATTCCAGCATCTGTTTCCCCTGGCATTATGCCTTTATTGAACTAGCTAAAATTCATTATGTGCAGAGTTTACTATAAAAAGCGCCTAAATAGTTGGGCAAATGTAAGTTGGCAATTTATTGCGTTGCAATAATAAGATAGGCCGTGAAATGCTGGCTATTACTAGCGATTTGTGTAATATTTCTCAGATTTTAATGAACATACTGGGAACCGGTTTGGCGTCGAGACGACTATAACGCGTATTGAATCGGTTCTTGCAACAATCAGGAAAAGTTAAATGAGCAAGTCAATTGTCCTTACCGGCATCACCACTACAGGAACCCCTCATTTAGGCAATTACGCAGGCGCTATCCGGCCGGCGATCGCCGCCAGTAAAGACGACGATGTGCGGCCATTTTATTTTCTGGCCGATTATCATGCCTTGATCAAATGCAACGAACCGGAGCGGGTCAAGCAATCCAGCCGCGAAATCGCCGCGACTTGGCTGGCGCTGGGCCTGGATACCTCCAACGCCGTGTTTTATCGCCAATCCGACGTGCCGGAAATTCTGGAATTGACCTGGATGCTGACTTGCGTGACCGCCAAAGGCCTGATGAACCGGGCGCATGCTTATAAGGCCGCGGTCGCGGAAAACGAGGAAGCGGGCGGCGGCGACCCGGACAAAGGTATCACGATGGGGCTGTTCAGTTATCCGATTCTGATGGCGGCCGATATCTTAATGTTCAATGCCCACAAGGTGCCGGTCGGCAAGGACCAGATCCAACACATCGAAATGGCGCGGGACATTGCCGGCCGTTTCAATCATCTTTATGGCGAACATTTCGTCCTGCCGGAAGCGGTCGTCGATGACAACGCCGCGACCTTGCTGGGCCTGGACGGCCGTAAGATGAGTAAAAGCTACAATAACACCATTCCGCTGTTCGAGACTGAAAAGAAACTGCGTAAATTGATCAACAAGATCAAAACCAATTCCCTGGAGCCCGGAGAGCCGAAAGACCCAAACGGTTGCACTTTGTTCGCGATTTATCAGGCGTTCTCCAATCAACACGAGGTCGAGGAAATTCGCCAGCGTTATGCCGAAGGCATCGGCTGGGGCGAGATGAAGAAGATTTTGTTCGAAAAAATCAACGATGAAATCGCACCGGCCCGCGAGCGTTACGAGGCCTTGTTGCAGGCGCCCGAGCACATCGAAGAGCAATTGCAGGAGGGCGCGAAAAAAGCTCGCGAAATCAGCGTGCCGTTCATTGCAACACTGCGCGAAACGGTCGGTATCAGCAAGATTACGCTGTGAAGAAAATAACCTTTAGCGGCTGGCTGCTGCAGGCATTTGCATTGGCCAATAAAAAACCGGTGCTGTGGCTGGGCTGGGTCTTGGCTTTTGCCGTGTTGTTGGGGTTGGGGCGTATTTCTCTGCTTTTGGCCATCGTGGCTTCGGTCACTAGTTTGTTTCTTGGCATCGGCCTCGTCACGGCGATCGATCGGGACGAGTCGGTGGATATGCGCGCGGTCGGCAAGCGGCATTTGCCGACCGCGTTGACGCTGGCCCTTATCATCGCGTTGTGTTGGTTTGTTTTTCGCGTGGCGGCCAATATCCATGCCGGGGAGAGCGAAAAAATTCTGCAGTTTTTCTTCCATTGGGAACTGACGCCTGAGAATCTGTCCGGAAAAACCTTGCGTGAGTTGATCGTGTGGTTGTATTCGGCCGGCATTGTCGCGTTACTGTTCGTGCTGTTGATGCTGGGCAGTTTCGGCAGCTGGTTCAGTTATCCGCTGATGGTATTCGAACATCATAGTTGGAGCGAAGCCAGAGAGCGCGGCCGGCAGGCGTTCAATCAGCACACCTCCGTCATGTACAAGCTCGGCGCCTTCGTGATGTTGAGCGCCTTGGTCGGCATGGGCCTGGTGCCGTTGCTGACTCCTTTGTTTTATATGCTGGTGGCAACATTGATGTACGTTTCCTATCGCGACATTTTCGTTCATGCGCATTAACGCTTATCTAAACGTGTAGGGCGCTGACGACAGAAAGCGCATCAACTATTAGAAGGCGCAAAAGACCTAATTCAGCGCCTCGAAATAAACCATGATGCGCTTCACCATGCTTTACGCATTCTATTTTTTCCAATCAATAGACATTATTTACTCTATGAATGATTTTATCCCCGGCCAACGGTGGATCAGTAATACCGAATCGGAATTGGGCTTGGGCCTGATTTTGGAAGTGCAATTCAACCGGGTCAGCGTATTGTTTTTGGCGACCGGCGATAAGCGCGTCTACGCCAAGGACAATGCGCCGTTGACGCGGGTCAAGTTTACCGTCGGCGACGTGATCGAATCGACCGATGATGTTCGCCTGACGGTGCGGGAATTGCAGGAAAAAAATGGCTTGATTACTTATCTGGGGATCGACGAAAGCGGTCAGGCCAGGCAATTGAATGAAATGGAACTGAATCATCATATTCAATTCAACAAGCCGCAGGACCGCTTGTTCACCGGCCAGTTCGATCCTACCGGTTGGTTCTTGTTGCGCCACGAAACCTGGTTGCGGCAGCGGCAATTTCAGCAATCCGACGTGAAGGGACTGCAGGGCGCCCGCATCGCCTTGATACCGCACCAGCTTTATATTGCCCATGAAGCGGCTAAGCGCATCGCGCCCCGAATCATGCTGGCCGACGAGGTGGGCCTGGGAAAAACTATCGAGGCCGGGTTGATTCTGCACCACCGCTTGCTGAATGGGTTGAGCCGGCGAGTATTGGTGATCGTTCCGGACAGCCTGGTGCATCAATGGCTGGTGGAAATGCTGCGCCGCTTCAATCTGCGTTTCAGCATCTTCGACGAGGAGCGCTGTGTCGAAAGCCATGAAGCCAATCCGTTCATGACCGAACAATGGGTGTTGTGTAGTCAGGGCTTTTTCGCAAATAATCCACACCGCCAAGAACAAGCCTTGGCGGCCGATTGGGACATCGTCGTGGTCGACGAGGCGCATCACCTGGAATGGAGCGAAGAGGCGCCGAGTCCGGAATACCTGTTCGTCGAGCAACTGGCGAACAGTGTACCGGGACTGGTGTTGTTGACCGCCACGCCGGAGCAGCTGGGCAAGGAAAGTCATTTCGCCCGATTGCGCCTGCTCGACCCCGACCGTTTCTACAGTTTCGAACGCTTCCTGGAGGAGGAACGGCAGTTCGAGCCGGTGGCCGAGGTCGCCAATCTGTTGATCGGAGGCCAGGAGCTGAGTGATGGCGACCGGCAAAAACTGAAGGACTTGCTGCAGCAGGATCATGTCGAAACGCTGTTGGGCAAAGTCAATGACGCCGACCACGGTGCCGCGGTACGCGAGGAACTGATCACGCTGTTGCTTGACCATCACGGCACCGGACGCATCCTGTTCCGCAATTCGCGCCATACCGTCAAAGGCTTTCCCGATCGCCAACGCCATGCCTATCCGCTGCAGGGCGAGGCGCAAACGGACGATCTGCAACGCGATCCGTATTTCGTTTGGTTGGTCGCCAAAGTGAAGGAATTGGGCGGGGAGAAGGCGCTGTTGATCTGCCGGCAGGCGGAGACGGTGATCAAGCTGGAGCAGTTGCTGAAAAACCGGCACGGCATCGCCGCGGCGATTTTCCACGAAGGTATGAGCATCGTCGAACGCGACCGCGCCGCCGCCTATTTTGCCGACGAGGAGAGCAGCGCCCAGTTGTTGATCTGCTCCGAGATCGGCAGCGAGGGCCGTAACTTCCAGTTTCTGCATCATCTGATTTTGTTCGATCTGCCGGACAATCCGGATTTATTGCAGCAACGTATCGGCCGATTGGACCGGATCGGCCAGAAACAGGTGATACAGCTGCATATTCCGTATCTGGAGAACAGTCGTCAGCAGGTTTTGTTCCGTTGGTACGACGAAGGCTTGAATGCCTTTCGCCATAACTGTGCCGGCGCTGCTCAGGTGGTGGAGTTGCTGGGAGATGAATTCGATCGCGCCTTGAACAGTCGCGAACCCGGCTTGATCGATGATTTCATAGCCAAGACGCAGCGCTTGAATGCCCAAATCGAGGAGGAATTTCAGCACGGCCGCGACCAATTGTTGGAACTGAATTCTTGCAAGCCCGAAGAGGCGGCGCAATTGATCGAGCTGGTGGCGAACCGGGAACAGGACGGTAGCTTGTGGAATTATATGGAGGCTGTGTTCGATTGTTATGGCGTGGACGTGGAGTTCCATTCCCGGGACTGCCATATTCTGTGGCCGAGCGAAAGCCTGCGCATCGCTCATTTTCCGATGCTGCAGGATGACGGCCTGACCGTCACGGTGGACCGCGATATCGCCTTGGCGCGCGAGGATATGCAGTTTTTGACCGACGAGCACCCGATGGTGACGGCGGCGATGGATTTGGTGTTGTCCAGCGAAACCGGCAACGCCGCGGTCAGCGTAATCAAACATCCGCAATTGAAGTCGGCGCAATTTCTGCTGGAAATGTTGTTCGTGGTGGAATGCAGCGCGCCGGCCGAGCTGCAAATCGGCCGCTTTTTACCGCCTACGCCGATCCGAGTGTTGATTGACCAGAATAAAAAGGATTTGACCGCCGCGATCAGCCATCAAAGCATGATTGAAACCGGCGATAAATTCGACAAGGCGCAGATTAGTTCGTTTCTGAACAGTCAGCGCCAGCACCTGCTCGACATGATCAAGATCGCCGAGCAGGACGCTCGGCAACAGATGCAACATTTGCTTGCCGATGCCGACCGGCAAATGCTCGCGGCGATGACCGGCGAGATCAAGCGTTTGGTACGTTTGAAAAAGATCAACCCGGGTATCCGCGAACAGGAAATCGAGCAATTGAAGGAAATGACGTTGCTGGCGCACGAGAATATTCAGGCAGCGCAACTGAAACTGGATGCGGTGCGTTTCATTATCACCAATTAAACAAGTTGTTGCCGGATTTCGCTTTGCTTCATCCGGTCTACGTATTGATTCGCCGGATGTGCCGACGTTAGGAGGCGCATCTTTCCATGACTTTCCAACCTTAATATGATGTCATTTAGCCAATTAGAATTATCCGAACCTCTGTTGCAAGCGATTGCCGAACAGGGCTATGAAAAACCGACGCCGGTGCAGCAGCAGGCCATTCCGGTCATTTTGCAGGGGCGCGATATTTTGGCCGGCGCGCAAACCGGTACCGGCAAGACCGCCGGCTTCACCTTGCCGTTGCTGCAATTGTTGCTGAATCAGCCAAAGCCACGCAAGCCGCATCCAGTGCGGGCCTTGATCCTGACGCCGACCCGAGAGCTGGCGATGCAGGTTTACGAAAGCGTCAGAACCTACGGCAAGCATGTGCCGTTATTTGCCGAGGTGGTGTTCGGCGGCGTCAATATCAATCAGCAGATTCGTCGTCTGCAGCGAGGCGCCGACATTCTGGTCGCGACGCCAGGACGATTGTTGGATCTGCTCTATCAAAAACAGGTCGATCTGAGCCAGGTGCAGTTTCTGGTGCTCGACGAAGCCGATCGCATGCTGGATATGGGTTTCATCAAGGACATCCGCAAAATCATCGACATTCTGCCGGAGCGGCGCCAGAATCTATTGTTTTCCGCCACTTATTCCAAAGAAATAAAGCTATTGGCCGAGCAATTGCTGCATGACCCGGTCGAAGTCGCCGTCGCCAGAGAAAATGCCGCGGCAGATAGTGTGAGTCAGCGGGTTTATGCGATCAAGAAGGAATACAAGCGCGAACTGCTGTCCTGGCTGATCGGCCATAACAATTGGCAACAGGTATTGGTGTTCGTCAGGACCAAGCACGGCGCCGACCGTTTGTGCCGGCAACTGATCAAGGACGGCATCCGTTGCAGCGCCTTGCACGGCGATAAAAGTCAGGGCGCCCGTAACCGGGCGCTGCAGGCCTTTAAAAACAACGACATCACCGCCTTAATCGCCACCGACATTGCCGCCCGCGGCCTGGACATCGAGCAGTTGCCTCATGTGGTCAATTTCGACCTGCCCGCGGTCGCCGAGGATTATGTTCACCGCATCGGCCGTACCGGCAGGGCGGGCGCCGAGGGCGAGGCGATTTCGTTGGTAGCGCCGGAGGAGGCGCATTTACTGTTCGCGGTCGAGAAGATGTTGGACAAACGGATTCCCCGGGTTGCTGATACCGGCTACGAGCCCGTTGCGCTGGAACCGCAGAAGACAGCCAGGCCCAAAGCACCTCAAGGCAAAGCCGGTCCGGCAGGCACCAAGGAAAATAAAGGTCGTAGCGGCAGAAGACAAAGCAGGAACAAGACTCCCCAAGCGGCCACGGCCGCCCCTGCTAAGGCCAAGAGGACGCGTCGCCCGCGACAGCCTAATAAGGCATGAGGAAAATGAGGGACGGTCAGCCGCCGATCAGCCCTGATGTTGGTCATGCAAGGCTTAATCCGGTCCACGTATGTTCATAGTCTTCGCCAGTAGAAGAGTTTGCTGTTTGGATAGTCGAACAAACCGCCACTGTTATTGCTTTGGAAACATTCGGGTAGAATAAAGCTCTAATTTATAGTCAGCGCACTTCAAAATTCGGCACATTGATATCTTCTCTCACCGGGAGAAGGTTGGATGAGGGCTTACCAAAACCGAATTTTGAAGTGCGAACAGTATATTCTTTTCATTGCAACTCAAATCACCTTGTTTAAATTTCTGCCCGGCATCGTCTTGATCCAGCTCATCACCGGCTTCATGGTCGTGGCCGCGTTCAATTGGTCGCGGGATGTGCAGTTGGTCGTCGTGATCGTTTTGTTTTGCCTGATCGTCGGTTTGTTGGCGGCGTTCTGGTTCGCCTATATCGCCCGCGATATGTACAAGAACGAACTGCAGCAAATGCATGAACGGCATGCCCAGGAGCGGGAAAAGCTCCTGCTCAAGGCGGAACGGGAAAAGGCCGGCATCGCCGAAGAACAATCGAAGTTGCAGGAACGGCACGCTCGCGAGCGGGAAAGAATTCTGCTAGAGGCCGAGCGGGAAAAAGCCCATGTCGTGACGGAAAGTTATCGGCAATTGGAAAAAGAAATTAGAAAGGCGCATGCCAGGGCCAACTTTAAGGTCGGCGCGGCCTTTACCCTGGCTGCCGCGGCCGGCGGCGTCATGGTTTTCAGCCAGCTTGTGACCGTCGGCATGATGGTGTTGGTCGCCTCCGGCAGCGGCCTAGCCGGCTATCTGGCGCGAGCCAGGCATGAGCGTTTGTCGCGTAAAAAACGCATGTCCGCCGATGAATACCGGTTGTTGGAGAAACAGACAGGTTTTTTGCCGAACTCGGATAACAACTCGCGTTTGTCCGATTAGCTGGGCATAATCGGAGGCATATCTAAAAATTCAAAATAAAGTCGGTCGATAGCAGCAATTGCCGCTTACTGGTGCCGCTGTCGAACGCTTTCCAACCGTCGCTGATGTCGTAGCGGATGCTTGGACGAACGGTTATCCATGCCTTCGGTTTCCAATTGGCGCCAAACGTCGCCGCGTAATAATGGGCCGCGTGGCCAAACTCAACGGGCTGGCGGGCCGGAAAGCCCACCCGTTCACCGTCATCATCGCGAAACCATTCCAAGCGTATACCCAGTCCTAAGTCATCGCGGATATCGTAATTCAGATTGCCCAATACGCTGTACCATTCGGCTTTATGGCTAGCGGAGGTTCGATCGAGCCAGCCGTAATCGTGTTGCAAGGTAAGATGCCAATTTTCAGCTAAATCTTGCTTAATCACGATGCTGTAGAGATTGACATCCGCTTCCTCGCTGTCAGTTAAACTGCCATGGGTGCCGGTCATCGCGATAGAGGTGTCGGTTTGCGGCAGCGACAGGTTGACTCCCCCCACGAACCCCCAGTTATCCAAATGATGTTGAAAGCTGCCGTCCCAGCCGGCAAACGGACTACCGGTTACCGCACCGGCTGTCAGGTCTATGTGGTCGCTCAGTTGATAACGAAGCAGCAGTCCGGTGTGAGAGAAGGGTTCGGCGAATTGCATCGTGTAAGAGCGGGAGTAAAAAAAGTTATCCGGCGCGGTGACGGTTTCGTTCCCGACCACCGTGTAGAATTCGCCGATTTGAATATGCAAGCCATGGCCGATGGGAGCAAAAATATCCAGATAAGCTTGCGGAAAGGCAATGCCGTAAATGCGTTGGTGCAGTATATGCGAGTCCCAATGGTCGCTGAGGTCGCCCATAGAGCGGGTATAAAAGGCATCGCTGCCGAAAATAAAGTCTAGCCTACCACCCAAGCCCCACTGTTCGAGCTTGTTTTCGGGATCACGTTCTACATAGAGATAAAGCTGATTTAATTGAAATTCGTTGGCGCGATCGGAAAAGCCTACCGGGCCGTTGAAATTATCGTTGGGGTCATCGGGATTGTAAGCAACCCCGGCATTAAGCCAGCCGTCTATGGTTAACCCTTGGTTTTGGTTGAGATCCGAGCGAGTGGCGGCAAAGCCTGGTAAAAAATCAAGCAATTCGCGCTGGTCTTCGAGGGCCATTGCTTTTCCTGCAAGACTTACTGACAGAATAAAGCTTAGGCCGATAATTGCCGACTTAATTGTTTTTGCGTTGCGTTGTCGGGTGCTCATGTCGATAAATGTTAATTCTTTATCGTAGGGAATAAGCTCAAGCGGCTTGTGTCTACACATATCGTTATTGCTCGCTGGCACATTGTTTGTTGCTTAAATACGCTTAAATTCGTAAAGATAATATCGATACGATACTAGTTTGGCAAGCAATAATCCTGTCCGGAAATTATCGTGATAAACGGATTTTTAACCGATGCGTTTTGGAGCGGTCGCTTATTGTTGCAAAATATGAAGAAGACGTCGCAGAGCAACGAGCTAGAGTGTGCATCGATAACAAAGGCGATTTTCTTAGGTTTACGATACCCGGAAGGGCTTTGTTTAAACAGTTGATCAGAAATTCATAAGGTCTGCGTCTTTTTATTGTTAATCAATGGCCACAAGTTTTTATGTTTGGAGGGAAGTTCTTTATGCCGCAAAGTTTGATCGATCATATCGTCATCACCGCGCCGACCCTGGAGACGGGAACGGAGTTCGTCCGGGAAAAGCTTGGCGTCGAGCCGCAAAACGGCGGAGAGCATCCCGCCATGGGAACCCATAACATGCTGTTGCGTTTAGGAGAGGCCCTTTATCTTGAAGTGATAGCGGTTAATCCCGACTCACCGGCTCCCGGAAGGCCGCGATGGTTCGGGCTTGACCATTGGGATTGTCGTACTGGCTCTGCCTTATCGGCGTGGGTGGTTCGCGTGTCGGACATACAAACCACGGCATCCGCGGCTAGCGAGTCGCTTGGGGAAATCAGACCGATGAGACGGGCCGACCTTAATTGGCTGATAACGATTCCCGCCGACGGAGTTTTGCCGCTGAACGGGGTTGCGCCTGCCCTGATCGAATGGCGCACAAATGAGTTGCCAGCCGCCAGGCTGCGGGATTTGGGTCTCTCCTTGCTGAAACTGGAACTTTTTCATCCTGAGCCGGCACGAGTCGAACGTTTGTTGGCTACACTAGAACTCGAAGGGTCGTTCTCGGTGGGTAAGGATGAGCGTCCTCACCTGCGTGCGCTTATCGATACGCCTCTCGGTGTTCGCGAATTATAAAAAGAACGGCTAAGGCGATTAGATGGGTGGTAATCGGTATCGGAGGAAGCGGTCATGCGTGGTGCTGCGCAAAGAAAATCACAAAGAAATAGTTTGTTCAACAAACGGTAACTTGCATTCTGATTGGCATTGATGCTTAATCCAAACGAGTCGAAACAGTTTTAACCGAGGTTCACGGCAGTGGTTTTGACATAGTAACCTTTTGACTTTAATTGGCGAGTGATAGGCATTGGGATGCCGCATGACTGTCAATAAATTTACCGATTGCCGCGATAAAGGGTATTTATGGGGCGATATTTCAGGTAAGCGGGCGGTACCGCGATGTGCCGGTATTTTCAATGACGAAAAATCATAGCAAATGAGAAGGACCGTAAAATCTGTTTTCCGGCTTCGATCGAAGAAGCAACAAAGGGATGAATGTTTCCGGATGCAAACTTTTATAGACTATAGAGGAAATCATGAGAAAAGTAATTATCAGCCGTTATTTTAGTATTTTGGTTCTTTCCGTCATCTCGACTTCGGCCCTTGCCCATACCGGCATTGCCTCGATCCACGGATTTACCGACGGCTTGGTGCATCCGTGGCTCGGCATGGATCATTTGTTGGTGATGGTGGTGATTGGCCTGTGGGCGGCGAAGTCGGGCGGACGAACCTTTTGGTTATTGCCGGGGGCCTTCTTGTCCGCAATGGTTGCGGGCGCCTGGTTGAGTTTTGCCGGCATCGCGGTGTCCGGCGCGGAAACTTGGGTGGCATTTTCGGTGCTGGCCCTCGGCCTTTTGTTAACCCTGAACAAACGCTTGCCGACAGTTTTGGCAACCGGTTTGGTCGCGGCCTTCGCTTTAGGCCATGGCTATGTCCATGCCGCCGAGATCGGTGCCGAAGCCGATGCCATGACGTATGCCTTGGGATTTTTAACCGCGACGGCGGTATTGCATGCGCTGGGGATGGTGAGCGTTTTTACCGGTCCCCTGGTCGGAAAGACCATCAGGGCCGTTTTCACGGTTATGTGCACCTTGGTCGGCACGGCTTTGTTGATTGGCGTTTAAACGACCGGTTCTTCAACGATTCGGCCTTGAGCGACAGATGGTCGATCAAGGCCGGGCTCTTCGAAGACTGCCTGTTAGGCTGCGAGCGGCTCTTTGCGGCATAAAATCACTCACTTCTCATTAATCGTTATGAACTCCATAGTGTTATAAAGGCGTCAGTCGCGCCGTTTCAATCGATTTTTACCGATTCAGGTCAATCTTTTTTTCTTGCCCATAATCGAATCTCCCGTTGTCACTTGCTCGACACAAGCGGAAATAAGTCTGTTTCAAACTTGACGGATACGCCATGATGTCGGCATAGTTCGTCAAGGCAAGTTCCGGTGAATGCTGCATGAAAATTGAACTGTTACGCAATCCTTTGGAAGCGCGCTTCGAGCAAGAGCGGAAGATTCTTTTGTTGGTTTCCGCCGTGGGCGTGGCCGTTGCCTGGGCGGGCTTTATACCCCAAGGTTTCGATGTGCTTGGCATTAAATCGGGCGAGATCGACCCCACCGGCTTTACCCGGATGCTGGCCTTGGCGGTCTTGTATTATTTGATTTCCTTTTGCGCCCATGCGGTCATGGATTGGAAGTCCTGGCAATGGCGCTTGATTCGACAGGAAGGCTCGCAGACATTTGAAACATTGGCGGAGCTGAATAACTCAATCGGTTCCTATATAAACGTTTTTGCGACGGCATTTACGGCATTCTTCACTAATAAAATCGTCTTCAGCAAAGTTATCTTCGATTTGTTGCTTCCCTTTATCGTCGGTTTGTACGCGCTGTTCGTGTTGTTCAGCTGGGAACCGCCGGCGGCCAAGATTATTTCGATTATCCATAAAAAACAGGCCGCTGCGAATAAACCGACCATCGTCTTCATCAATTCCGGAGCGACCTTTATCACGGACAAGGAGTCGGAAAGTATGGCGACGATCATCGTGCCTTTTGCAAAGGAAGCGGCATGCGACGCGCCTTCGACGACGGAATGGACCGGTACCAAAATCGACTCGCTGCATCGCTCGTTTTTGCTTCAACTCAGCAAGGATCTGTCGCAATGCGGCAGCGAAAACAAGCCGATACGCTTGCAAGTGCGCGGTTTCGCGAGTTCCTCGAAGGTAGTCGATTATGCTAAATGTAACAACGCCTCTTCCGACGAGGAGGCCAATTTATTCATCGCCGATGCCCGCCGCGATAATGTCATCCGCTACTTAAGCAAGAACCGGGGAAAATATTTGCGCATCGAAAGTTACGACTGGCAAGGAGATTACAAAAAAATGCAACGGCAGCGGCGTTATAGCGATCGCTTCATGAGCAGGGAATATTCAAAAGCGAGGGGGCAATTGAATCGCCGGGTCGAAATCGTGTTACTCGATGCCGGGGAATGCGACATCGCCAATCAATAGGATAATGTCACATACGGTTTTTATGCGGATCAAAAACGCCACTAAGTCTTGTTGTTTTAACGCGATAACGTGCGCTAAATAGGATGTGCCGACGTTAGGAGGCGCATCGGTCGGGTATAAAATGACGCCATGACCGACTGCCGCCGATTTTATATTCCGAAAGCCATCTGGTTTATTTAACTGTCAATCTTGCCGAGCGGAAACACAATCGTCTGTTAGTCGAAAAGATTAATTACGCGATGCCTTTAGATACGTATAGAAGCAAAAGCCCTTTCGAATAAATGTGATAGTCGTTATTCCCTAAATATTTGGGGTCAGAGTAACATTTATCTGTTATCATTGGCTTGTTGACTCGTAAATTAGGTGACGCAATGGCAAGATTAACTCGGGTTGCCCCTGTCGGCGTGCCTCAACATATCCTGCAGCGAGGAAATAACAGGCAGGTCTGCTTAAATATTTGGGGTCAGAGTAACATTTATCTGTTATCATTGGCTTGTTGACTCGTAAATTAGGTGACGCAATGGCAAGATTAACTCGGGTTGCCCCTGTCGGCGTGCCTCAACATATCCTGCAGCGAGGAAATAACAGGCAGGTCTGCTTTGCCAGTGAAGAAGACATGAAAGCGTATCTCAACTGGCTCAAAGAGTTGTCCCTGAAGCATCAGGTCGATGTGCATGCCTGGGTCTTGATGACAAATCATGTGCATCTGCTGTGTACCCCTTGGAAAGAGAATGCTATTAGCCGTATGATGCAATCCCTCGGACGCCTGTATGTTCGCTATTATAATCATGCCTACCAGCGTAGTGGCACGTTGTGGGAAGGTCGTTTCAAATCCTGTTTGGTGCAAAGTGAGCGGTATCTGCTGGAACTCTATCGCTATATCGAATTAAATCCGGTTCGAGCGGGTATGCTTGATGACCCCAGTGACTATAGCTGGTCGAGCTATGCGATCAACGCCTTGGGTGTGGAAAGTGAATTACAAACGCCGCATCCAGAATATTTGGCTTTAGGGAAATCGAAACATGAACGGTTGAGCAACTACCGTGATTTGTTTAAAGCGCAGGTCAGAACAGACCTATTAAATGAAATCAGGGAGAATATAAATAAAGGGCTGGCGCTGGGAAACGAGCGGTTCGCGAAACAAATAGAAGCCTTAACCAAGCAACGCGTTACGGCAAGAAAGCCGGGAAGGCCACGAAGTCGGAGCATTAATGAAGCATAAATGTTACTCTGACCCCGAATATTTGACCCCGAATATTTTTGTTCGAATATTTTTGTTCGAATATTTTAACAAATGTTGGTACGCAGTATAGTCATGCCCAACGAATAAGGTTAGATTGTAATCGCGGAGCGAGCCACAATCTGAACCGTTTGTTGGACAAGCCCGGTATTCGGAGGGAGCGTTATATAAGAAAATAGCTTTTCGAAGGATTGGGGGATGTGTTGGCCCATTTCAAGCGTTGACGTCGATAAACGGGCTGAAATGGGCGTGATGCTGATCATCACACCCGGAATTTCGGATTTTAGCGGCATTTTGCCCTGAATTCAGACCGAACGAAAGCCTCGGTGCTAAAATGCCCGATGATCGGTTTGGGTCAGTGAGAAATGCCGCTTACATAACCGGTTTTGCCTCTACGCTTTGGTCGAATTCAATGCCATGACAGCCGAAGAACCGAGAATGCGCGTTTTGATAATCTGCAGGGTTCCACCACAACATGGGCATTGGAGTTTCGGGCGGGGCCTGAGCCAAGCGATAGCACGATTGGGATTGACGCCGAGCAAGACTTGCAGCAGACGAATCAGCCGTTTGCTGTTGGGGTGCAAAAAGCCGAAGTTGCGAGTCCGCCTAAAGCCTTTGGGCAGAACATGGCGGAGCATCAGCCACAGAAACTTCACGCCGGGTAGTGTTCGAGTCTGCCACTTTTTGGTTTTGCTGTCCTGGTAACGGAAGGTTACTTGGCCATCTCGGCAGGCAATAATGTCCTTTTCCTGGATAACGCCCTTATAGAGATAACGTCCCAGATAAACCAAGGCTTTATCGCCGCGTCCGACCGACTTGACGTCAACGACCCATTGTTGCGGATAGTAGTCAGGCAATGTCAAACCGGCCTGCGAGATCGCTTCAAGCAATTTGGCCCGAAACACTTTGGCCACTGCCTTGTGATTGAACAAATAGCCTTTCCGGCCCTTTTTACCCTGTTTGGTGCGCCACAGTCGTTTATCAGGATCGATGGCGGCCGCCGGCATCACCAAGTGTACATGCGGATGGTAATCCAATCGGCGGGAATGGGTATGCAACACAGCAATAGCACCGGCATTGCCCTGAAGCTGTTGATCGTTGCGGGTGAAGGTGTTGACGGTATCCCAACTACAGCGGATCAGCAGATCATACAACGTACGTTGCTGTTGCCAGGCCAACGGCCTGAGTTCTTTGGGCAAAGTAAACGTCAGCAAAAAATATTCGGCCGGCACCTGCTTCTGCAACTGCCTTTCCAGCCATTGTTGCGATTCGTGCGACTGGCAATGCGGGCAGCTGCGATGGCCGCAGGAATGCGGCACCAAGCGTTGCCGATCGCAATCATCGCATTGCGCCAACATCACAGGGCCTTGCGACGTGCGGCAGTGTTTCATCGCGGCCAGCGCCTGACGCTGACTGGGTGACAAGCGACCCTGGTAAGCGACCAGAAACTCGGCTTCGAAGGTTTGGATGATGGCGGAAAGCAAGATCATTTGACCGCCCCCCAGTCGATGTCGAAGCCATTCATTAAGGCATTAATCAACTGGCCGGTATTTTGATTCGTGCCGTCGGTCAGGTGAGTATAGCGGGCAGTGGTGAGGATACTGTGGTGACCGAGGATTTTCTGCACTTCCAGTAGATCGACGCCCGCTTCAATCAAATGTGTGGCATAGCTATGCCGCAGACAGTGCGGGGTAATCTTTTTTTTAAACCGCAGTCTTGCGCGACTTGGCGCAGAGCCTTTTGCACGCCACCGCGATCCAAAGGGCTCTGCGCGCGCTGCGCGCCCTTCAAACCGCCATGGCGATTGGGAAACAACATGACCGGATGCCGGTGAACTTGCCAGAAGCGGCGTAGCAAATCCAGGGTGGCAGCCGGCAACGGCACCAGTCTATCCTTATTGCCCTTGGCATCTCGGATATGCACGCGTTGGCGACCGGCATCGATATCCCCAACCTCAAGACGCAATCCCTCGCCGAGGCGCAAACCTAGACTGTAGAGCGTGAAAAAGAACACCCGGTAACTGAGAATACGCGTGGACTGGAAGATACACCGCGCCTCGTCGACAGTGACGATATCCGGCAAACGTTGCGCCTTCGGCGGCTTGACCAACTGCGGCGCGACCCAAGGCTTGCGCAGTACATGGGTGTAATAAAACTTGAGACCGTACAGGTCCAACTTGACCGCACTCCAAGAATGCGACTCCAGCAAATCGGTGAAATAATCGGTCAGTTGCTGTTCGGTCAACGCATTGATGTCTTCGTTGAAATACTGGCCGATACGTCGAATCGCACGGGCATAGGCCTCGATCGTCTTGGGCTGCAACCCTTTAAGTTTGAGGTGTTTCAGATGGCTTTGATAGTTTTGCTTGAAATGGGATTCGAATGATGTTGTCATTGTCGCGTAACCTCATGATTCGTCATGGAATAATCCCTCTTAAAAGAGGGCGTGAGATTACATTTTATAAATTACCGGCTACTGCCGCTTTTCTCCGCGTTAGCGGCTTCGTCCAACAAGCGCGTCAACACGGACTGCCAAAAGCTGTGCCACTTGTACCTCTCTATGCAGCTTTTGGTATCCGGTTATGCTTCGACAGTAGGGATGCTGTCGTAAAGCCCCCAGCACCTTAATTAACGAAGATGATAGCCAATAGTCTATGCAATTTAGGTGCTGAGTGAACGTTGTCCTCTGATAGCACCCCCATGCCGAAATTTCACAAACGATGAATATATTCTGCTTAATATGCCTTCAGTCAAACATTCGTCGTGATCAACACCGTAAACAACTACATGTCTAATACCTACAAAATCTTCGCCTATGGCAGCCTCATCAGCCAATCGTCGTTGAAAAAGACCGTGCCCGAAGCGCGCAATATTTTTCCGGCCGCGACCCACGGCCTGAAACGGGTGTTCAATTTAGCCTCGACCTACCGTTTCGACGAACAGCAGCAGGCGCCGGTTTGCGTGTTGAGCGCGGAAGCCGATGCGGCCGACAGCGTCATGAACGGAATCTGTTTCGAAATGGACGAAATTTCCTTGGACAATTTATTACGAAGGGAAAGCGGTTATGATTTCGTACGGATTCAAGCGCATCATTATCATGACCGCAAAGATATCCTCGAAGCTTATTATTTTCGCGCAAAACCGGCCAAACCATACCGCTATCTCGCCAACTCCGACGCGCAGAGGCATTATCTGCGATTATGCCTGTCCGGCAGCGCCGAATTCGGAACCTCGTTCGTGGAAGACTTCAAACGTTCCACATCGTTTTGGGGCATCGATTGCGAACAAACACTCAGTGCGATCTGGCAAGGGGATTACTGATGCGGCGGGAAAAATTCGCCATCGAGCAAATCGTGCAACATCGCTTGTTCGACTACATCGGCGTCGTTTGCGATGTCGATTTCATGTTTCAGGGCAGCGAAGCATGATATGAACGAGTCGCCCGGAGCAGGCCGCCGAAGGATCAGCCGTGGTAATATGTACCGGTCGATAAGGAAGTCCATCGGACCTATGTGGCCGAACGGAATCTGGAAGCCTACGACTTCGTCATAGCTATTCAACATCCGTTGTTGGAACACTATTTCGGCGGTTTCGAGCAAGGCCGTTATATTCCGAGGAACAGCCGTAATTAAACGCCGGGTCAGACCTCGGCGTAGCGCCCGGCATCGCCCAGCCAGCGATCGATGAGGGGTTGAATGGCTTCGGGATGATCTTTACAGATCAATTCCGCGGCTTGTTGAACCCGTTCCAGTTGCTCTTTATCTCGATTCAGGTCGGCGATTTTGAATTGCACTTGGCCGGTTTGCCGGGTGCCCATGATCTCGCCCATGCCGCGCATTTTTAAATCCATTTCGGCGATGACGAAGCCGTCGTGATTGTCGCGGAACACTTTCAGCCTTTCCCGGCCGCTTTCCGATAACGGCGACTGGTACAACAGCAGGCAATAGCTTTCCACGTCGCCGCGACCGATCCTACCGCGCAACTGATGCAGTTGCGATAGCCCCAGGCGTTCCGGATTCTCGATGATCATCAGGCCGGCATTGGGCACGTCGACGCCGACCTCGATGACCGTGGTCGCGACTAATAGATCGGACTCATGCCGTTTGAAGGCCTGCATCACGCCGTCTTTGTCGGCCGCTTTCATGCGGCCGTGGACCAACGCGATGCGCACGTCGGGCAGGGCGTCGCGCAGATAGTCGGCAGTTTTTTCTGCCGCCTCGCATTGCAGCGCCTCCGATTCCTCGATCAACGTGCAGACCCAGTAGGCTTGGTGTTTTTTCTCGATCCAGTGGCGGATCCTGGCGATGACCTCGTCGCGGCGTTCGGACGGAATCACGCTGGTCGTGATTGGTTTTCTTCCGGGAGGCAGTTCGTCGATGATCGACAGGTCCAAATCGGAATATTGCAGCATCGCCAGCGTACGCGGAATCGGCGTGGCGGTCATGATCAGTTGATGCGGCCGCAGCCCGGTAGGCTGGCTTTTTTCCCGCAGCGCCAGGCGCTGATGAACGCCGAAACGGTGTTGTTCGTCGATGACGACTAGGCCCAGTTTGGCGAAATGCACGCTTTCCTGGAACAGGGCATGGGTGCCGATAACCAGTTTGGCGCTGCCGTCGGCGATCGACTCCAAGGTTTGTTGCCGGGCCTTGCCCTTCAGTTGGCCGGTCAGAAAAACCGGTGCGCAATCGAAGCCGGCAAACCACTGGCTGAAATTGCGCAGATGCTGTTCGGCCAGCAGTTCGGTCGGCGCCATGACGGCGACCTGGAAGTCGCTGGCCAACGCCAGCAAGGCGTTGTAAGCCGCGACCACGGTCTTGCCGGAACCGACATCGCCCTGTACCAGCCTGAGCATGGGATGGTTATTCGCGCAGTCTGTCTCGATCTCGCCGATGACACGTCGTTGGGCCTTGGTCAGCCGAAAAGGAAGGCTGGCGAGGAAGCGCTTCTTGTAGCCTTCATCGGCCTGCAACACCGGCGCCCGCCATTGTTTTTGTCGCAACTTGTTCTGCAGCATGCGCAGGTGATGAGCGAGAAATTCCTCGAATGCCAGCCGTTTCAAGGAGCTGCTTTGCTGGATATCGTGGCTGGACAGGTTGGGCTGCGGACAGTGCAGGGTTCGCAGGGCTTGTGCTAGCGCGGGGAATTTGTGTCGTTGCAGAATAGGTGCAGGCAACCAGTCGGTCAGATGAGGCAAGCACAGGTGTAACGCCTGCTTGACCGCCTTGCGCAAGGTGTTTTGCCGGAGGCCCTCGGTCAACGGATAGATCGGCGTCAGGCTGTCCTCGGTGACGTTTTCCCGGGAATGAATGATTTTGTATTCCGGATGGATGATTTCCAAACCGGCGTAACCATGGCGGATTTCGCCGAAACAACAGACTTGAGTTCCCGGTTTTAATTGGGCTTGCTGATTGGCGGAGAAATGAAAAAAACGCAGGTTGATGAATCCGGTCTGGTCGCCGATTCGGCAGATCAGACTGCGCCGGCCCTTGGGCAGCACATCGCTTAGTTCGACGGTGCCGACGATCAAGGCCGACATGCCTGCGGTCAATGAACCGATCGGATGAACGCGGGTGCGGTCTTCGTAACGGTGCGGCAGCAGAAAGAGCAGGTCTTGGACGCAGTGAACACCGAGTTTTTGCAGTTTTAGGGCGGTTTGCGGGCCAATCCCGGATAGATTGTCGACCGGTTGTCGTTGGATCTCCATGGCTGCGGTCTTTCCCGGGCTTGAAGTGGGCCGGCTAACCCGCCGGCCGTAATAACTTATATGTTGTAGTCGTCTCTTAATTCCATGATGGCGTCCATTTCCACACCGACGCCCTTGGGTAACGATTTTACGCCGATCGCGGCGCGGGCGGGATAGGGTTGGCCGAAATATTCGCTCATGATTTGATTGACGATGGGGAAGTTTGCTAAATCGGTCAAAAAGACGTTCAATTTGACGATGTCGTAAAAATCGCCGCCAGCCGCTTCGGCAACGGCCTTCAGGTTGTCGAAGACGCGCCTAATCTGCACGCCGATATCGCCGTCTACCACTTCCATGGTTTCCGGGTGTAAAGGAATCTGGCCGGACAAGTAGACGGTGTTATTCACCTTGACTGCTTGGGAATAGGTGCCGATCGCTTGAGGCGCTTTATCGGTCTGGATGATTTCTCTGCTCATGGTTCGAGTCCTTGGATGTTTAGCCTTTGACGCGGGTAAGTTTTAACACAATGCTCAATTTTTTCAGTTTGCGGATGATATTGGCCAGGTGTACCCGGTCCCTGACCGTCAACGTGATCAAGTCCACCGAGACACGTTCGTCCTGATCCACCACCTTGACGTTTTCGATGTTGGATTCCATGCCGGAAATAGTCGAGGCGATCGTTGCTAACGTCCCCCGTTGGTTAAGGAGTTCGATACGGATTTCGGCGGGAAATTCCCCGGCGGCTTCGCTGCTCCATTCGACGTCCAGCCAACTGGTATGTTTTTTTCGCACTTCGTTGCTGTTGCGACACTCGTGATGATGCACGACAATACCCTTGCCGGGATTGAAAAAACCGATGATCGGATCGCCCGGAATGGGTCGACAGCATTTGGCCAGCGTCACGACCATGCCTTCGCTGCCCTTGATGATCAGTGGGGCCTTGTTGCTGCTTTCCTGGTCGTCCAGTTTGACGGCTGCATGAACATCGGCTTGGCTGATGCGTTTCGCGACCAGTAAAGGCATTTTGTTGCCGAGGCCGATGTCTTCCAGCAATTGATCCAGGGAATGCATCTGGAAAGCCTCCAGCACTTCGTTAATACGGAAGCTATCGATATCGTCCAACTGCAGGTTCATGCTATGCAACTCATTATCCAGCAGGCGCCGGCCCAGATTGATCGCTTCTTGCTGTTTGAAATTCTTCAGATACGTGCGGATGCTGCTGCGGGCCTTGGCGGTGGCGACATAATTGAGCCAAAGCGGATTGGGGCGGGCCCACGAGGCGGTGATGACCTCGACCGTCATGCCGTTCTCCAGCCGGGTTTGCAGCGGCACCAGTTTTTTGTCGATACGCGCCGAGATGCAGGAATTGCCGATGTCGGTATGGACCGCGTAAGCGAAATCGACCACCGTGGCACCGCGCGGCAATTTGATGATGCCGCCCTGGGGTGTGAAGACGAAGACTTCTTGCGGGAACAGGTCGACTTTGAGGTTTTCGATAAACTCCAATGAATCGCCGGCCGATTTCTGGATTTCCAACAGGTCGCGCAGCCATTCGTTGGCGCGGGCCTGCGCCGTTTCGTTATCGATGTTATCGGACTTATACAGCCAATGCGCGGCGATGCCGGTTTCCGACATGCGATGCATTTCGTGGGTCCTGATCTGAATTTCGATCGGCACGCCGTAGGGGCCAAGCAGGACGGTATGCAGGGATTGATAGCCGTTGGCCTTGGGCAGGGCGATATAATCCTTGAAACGGCCTGGAATCGGATTGTAGAGATTGTGTACGCAGCCGAGGGCGCGATAGCAGTCGTCGACCGTCTCGCAATAAATGCGAAAAGCGTAAACGTCGAACACATCGGAAAAGGAGATTTTTTTGTTCAGCATTTTCTGATAAATGCTGGCGACGTTCTTTTCCCGGCCCGCCACGGTACAGTTCATGTCGGTCTGGTTAAGCCGGGTCTGGATTGCCCCTTGAATCGTATCGATGATTTCCTTGCGGTTGCCGCGCGCTTTTTTGACCGCGTGACTGATAATTTTATAGCGCCTCGGATAAAGGGCCTTGAAGCCGAGTGATTCCAATTGATGACGAACCTTGTTCATGCCCAGGCGGTTGGCGATGGGGGCGTAGATTTCCAAGGTTTCCTTGGCGATACGGCGTTTCGCGGCTGGTGGCATGGCGCCCAAGGTTTGCATGTTATGCAGGCGGTCGGCCAGTTTGACCAGGATGACGCGCAGGTCCTTGGCCATGGCCAGGAACATTTTACGCACGTTTTCCGCCTGAGCCTCGGCGCGGGATTTGTTATCCAGTTTGGTAAGTTTGGTGACGCCGTCGACCAGTTCGGCGATTTCCTCGCTGAATTGCTCGCCTAGCTCTTGTTTGCTGACGGGCGTATCTTCGATCACGTCATGCAGAATGGCGGCCATGATTCCGCGAGTATCCAGGCGCATTTCCGCCAGGCTGATAGCGACGGATACGGGGTGGCAAATGAAAGCCTCGCCGCTTTTACGAAATTGGCCGGCATGGGCCTTAGCGCCGAACTGATAGGCGCGGACGATTTCGTCGATGTGTTCCTGATCCAGATAGTCGCTCAGAACCGAACATAAACGCCTAAGCAGTTTATCTTCGGGCGTCTCGGTTTTTTGTTGATCCGGTTCGACGACTATTCCTGGCATAGAGTATGGTTTATAGTTCTAGACTGGTATCGGAAACATCGCTCAATTTGTATAGCTTGTCAATGTTATCTTCGCTGACATGGCCGGCCGCGATTTCGCGTAAGGCGACCACGGTGTTTTTATCTCTTTCACGAGGGATGAATTCATCGGCCCCTTTTTCCAATTGACGAGCCCTTTTGCTTGCCAATAAAACCAGTTTGAAACGATTGTCGACATTTTCCAAGCAATCTTCGACTGTAATTCTAGCCATGATATAACCTATTAATTTAGCGCCAAAAATAAAACAGAACTGGCAATTATATAAAGAAAAAGCCCTGCCAAGCAATGGCCCGGCAGGGCTGCGACGAGCAACGACGGTCGCGCGATGCGCTGACCGGGCTCGCGTAACGGTGTTGAAGGATCAGTTGCGCTCTTCCAACATGGCGACGGCCGGCAGCTTTTTACCTTCCAGAAATTCCAGGAACGCGCCGCCGCCGGTGGAGGTGTAAGACACCCGGTTGCTGATGCCGTATTTGTCGATGGCCGCCAGCGTATCGCCGCCGCCGGCGATCGAGAAGGCCGCGCTGTTGGCGATCGCCATCGACAGGGATTTGGTGCCTTCGCCGAATTGGTCGATCTCGAATACGCCGACCGGACCGTTCCAGACGATGGTACCGGCCGATTGCAGGACTTGGGCGTATTGCTTGGCGGTTTCAGGGCCGATATCCAGGATCATGTCGTCGTCGGCGACCTCGTCGACTTTTTTCACGGTCGCTTCCGCGCTTTCGGAAAATTCCTTGGCGCAGACCACGTCGACCGGAACCGGAATGTCGGAACCGTTGGCTTTGGCTTGCGCCATCAGTTTCTTGGCTTCGTCGATCAGTTCTTCCTCGTACAACGATTTGCCGACCGAATAACCGGCCGCAGCGATGAAAGTATTGGCGATGCCGCCGCCGACGATCAGTTGGTCCACCTTAGTGGACAGGGATTCCAATACGGTCAGTTTGGTGGAAACTTTGGAGCCGCCAACGATTGCAACCAATGGCTTGGCCGGATGTTCCAGGGCTTGTCCCAAAGCATCCAGTTCGGCGCTCAATAATGGGCCGGAACAGGCGATCGGCGCGTATTTCGCCACACTGTGAGTGGAGGCCTGGGCGCGGTGCGCGGTCCCGAAGGCATCCATGACGAAAATATCGCACAATGCGGCCATTTTTTGGCCCAGTTCATCGTTATTTTTCTTTTCGCCAACATTGAAGCGGACGTTTTCGCACAATACGACTTCACCTGGCGCGATGTCGATGCCATCCAGCCAGTCTTTTTCCAGACGAACCGGTTTGCCGAGCAGTTCCGACAATCTTTCCGCCACGGGTTTCAGACTGGCTTCCTCGGAATATTGACCTTCCTCGGGACGGCCCAGATGAGACATCAACATGACAGCGGCGCCGCTTTCCAGGGCTTTCTCGATGGTTGGCACACTGGCTTGAATGCGTAGGTCACTGGTAACCTTGCCGTCTTTGACGGGGACATTCAAATCCTGACGGATTAGGACGCGTTTACCGGTGAGATCCAGATCTACCATTCTTTTAATCGACATATAGTTTCCTCGTAGAATGTATGGGTTAAATTTCTTGCCTATTATAAAGGTTAGTGATTATCTAGTCTTGTTTACATTGGGAGCCGCTAAATTTCATGGCGATCAACAAACAGGTTTAAGTTGTTAACCCGATTCAGTCTATAAATCCACTAATTGGACTATATTTGTTAATCACGACTTAACTTTTGTGGACAGTGTATGATGTTCTGGGTCAGAGCATGTATCGGTATTTTTGTACTCCTATACGGCACTTCGCACGCGGTGGCGCAAAACAGTGCAACGCCTGATATTGCCGTCAATGTGCTGATCGATGTCTCTGGCAGCATGAAACAAAACGATCCGGAAAATCGCCGCATCTCCGCGGTTAAGTTGCTTATTCATTTATTGCCGGACGGCAGTCGTGCCGGTATCTGGATGTTTGCGGAAGGGACTGCACTATTGAGCAAAACGACGTCGGTCGATCAGGAGTGGAAAAAGAAGGCTCTGTCGGCCGTCGATAAAATTCACTCACGCGGGATTTTTACCGATATCGAAAATGCCATTCAGCAAGTAGTGAAGGAAGGTTTTGGCCAGGAACGACAAAAAAATCTGATTGTGTTGACAGACGGCCTAGTGGATATATCGGAAGACATCATGGAAAGCGGAGATTCGAGGGAAAGGATCTTGAGCGACATGGTTCCGGTTTTGCAACAACGGCAAATCAAGGTGCATACGATTGCCCTGTCTGGACAAGCCGATAAAGAATTATTGGCCAGGTTGGCATTGGATACCAAAGGTTGGTCGGAGTCGCCGCAATCGGCCGAGCAATTGCAAAAAATTTTCTTGACCATGTTTAACCAGGCGGTTCCCCATGATACGGTGCCGTTGCGCGATAATAAATTCACTATCGATGACAGCGTCAAGGAATTTTCGCTGTTAGTATTCAAAAAAACAGATGCCGTGGCCACGCGCCTGATTGATCCCGACGGCAAAGAGCATAACCGGCAACACCGGCCCGAAAACATGACATGGGTCGAGGACAGACGCTATGATTTGGTTACGGTGAAACAACCTAAGACCGGCGAGTGGACGCTCGATGCGGAAACCGATCCCGACAATCAAGTCATGGTAATGACCGATTTAAAATTACTGGTCAACGATTTGCCGACTCATGTTGCCGAGGGGGAGTCGGTCGAAGTGCTTGTTCATTTTACCGAGCAGGGCGAGTTGATTCGGCGTGATGACTTTTTGCGTTTGGTACAAGTCTTATTAGTGCAAACCGATGCATTGAACAGAAAAAGCGAGTGGCGCATGCAGCTAGCGCCGGATAAGCCGGGCTTTTGGATGCAAACCCTTGCTCAAACGTTGGATAAAGGCAGGCATACGTTGCAAATCATCGCGGATGGAAAAACCTTTCAGCGTAAATTGGTCAAGACGGTCGAAGTCATGGATGCGTTAGTCAAAGTCGAACAATCGATCGATAATGAAAAGCAACTGTTCGAACTGGAATTGATACCGAATGCGAATATAATCGATACGAGCAAATTGGGTATTAATGCCGTCATTAATCATGGCGACAAACCGGTTGAGCGGAGACAGTTGAAAACTGAAGGTGGACGTTGGCTGCTGGCGCTGGCTTTGCCAGAATCAGGAGAAAGAGTGATCGTCAATTTCGATGTTTCGGCCAAGACCGTGCGTGGTGCAATGATTGCGCCGTCCATCAAGCCGATTATTATCGACGGTTCTTCGATTCGAGCTTTGCAAGAACAGCAAAAAGCCACTGCCCAAGCTGGTTCGGAAGATACAACGGCGAACCAACCGCAGTCACAAATCTTTCCTCGATCAGAGCAGGAAAATGTGACTGAAAAAGCGGAAATTCAACAACAGAATCAGCAAAATAGTAGAGAAACGAAAGTCGGGAAAACTATTGATAGCGAAGAAGGCAGTTGGGCCGTGGTTGCAGGTGTAGTGGCAGGAATCAATGCGTTGTTATTGGGTTTAGGGTTCTCGGTCTACAAAATAGGCAAGAAAAAATCCGCGGAAAAACATCAGCAACTTTTGGATAGATTGGCATGATTGAACTCAATACGGCACTGATTATTTTAATGGCGGAAGCGTTGGCTGGTCTACTCGTCCTGGCTTTTGCGTTGTTGTTTATTTTTGCTAAAAGAAAAAAGCGGGAACGTGTAGCGGCGAATGAATTGATCACCCGGCTAGAGGAGGCGGAACTCAAACGCAGCAAAAAATTGGGTGAATTGATCAAGGAAAATTGCGAAATCGACAACGATAAACTAAAGGAAATCTTGCAGGAAATCCGCAATTGCGAGCACGCTTTGTATCAACAGATTCTGCAAATTTTTCTACAACGAGATGCAGCCTTATTGAAAGAGATTGATCGCGCCATAAACAAATTGGCAAACCCTTATTGCCGAATCCTACAAGAAACGAACGGCTTGGTCGATTCGGGAACTATGGAAGAGCTGGAACGAGCCAAGGCGCAAATCAGTCAGTTAAAAAAAGAAGGGAAACAGCTGGCCGAACAGTTGGAAAAGGCGCTGCAAACGATGGATGAGATATCTACCGAATACACCCGGGTTTTTAGCGGTAAACAAACGGAATTGGAGCTGGAAAACAGCAGCAAGAAAATGTTACGGATTTTTCAGGAAGCGGAAAAGTCTGCTCGCGGTTCTTTCAAAGGGCTTGGCGAAGGGGGAGAAGGTTCATGAATGAAGTTGTACTGATTGTGATGGCCGAGATTATTTTTATTCTGGTACTGTTGCTGTTGACTATTTTGTTTGTGGGCTGGAAACGCAAAAAAAACAACCATGCGGCCTTGGAACAATTGCTCGACAGCGTTTCGCTCCGGGAAGAGCGGCGAAAATCGTCGTTGATCGATTATTTGACCGGTCATCAGAAAATGGAAAAGCAAGTCGCGGTGGAATTATGCGAAGACTTTATCGAGGCGGAAAAACAGTTTTTATATCAGTTTCTGGAACAGCAAGTGAAACAAAAGCCGATGAGTGATTTTTATCGACATTTGTGCGAATTGTTGGATAAATATCTCGCGCTACTGCCTCAGGCCGCCGCTTCATCAACCGCTCAGGCCACAAAGTCGGCTGACAAATCCGCCGTTAAGAAAAAAACACTCGAAACCGATTGGGCCGCGGCGTTTGCCGATATCGGGTTGGATATGTCTTCATTGTCAACCGGTGACGGCAGTAAAGCAAAAAACTAGTCGCTCCTCTTCCTGGCAAGATTCGTTAATGCATGCGGTCGAAGTGTGGCCAATTGCGTCCCCGGCGTAATCTTTTGTAGACCAAGTCAGCCGATGATTGGTCTGAAAGCGACAAATTGCATGCTTTTAGGCTTGACTAAAGGCAGCCTTTAATAATTCAAAATTTGACTATTTTGATGTGTGTAAGTTATGGAAAATGTTGGATGGGTAAAAATCGCATAACGTTATTTCTATAGGGTGTCTAAAGATGATTGTTTGCCTGTCAATCCGTGACACATTAAGGCGTCGCCGCGTAATTGCCGCCGGCGAGAGTATTGTCGAAACTCTCCAATATTTTGATATAGTTAACCCGCTCGAAGGCTTCCGGGTTGGTCGCGTTAAGACGGCTCATGACGCCTCTGACCTCGTCCAGGGAGTGGTAATTGCGCGCCGACAACCATTGTTCCAGGTCATTGACGAGGGTTTGCAGATGCTGCGGGCCGTGTTTCATCAGTGCCGAGGCGACGGTCACGACATCGGCCCCGGCCAGTAGGTATTTGACGATTTCCTTGGCCGAATGCACGCCGCGGCTCGCGGCTAGCGATGCCTCGATGCGGCCGTACAGCACTGCGATCCACAGCAGCGGCAGCCTGATCTCTTCCGGCGTGCTGAGGCTGGCGCGTGAATCCACCTGCAGCCGGTCCAGATCGATATCGGGTTGATAAAAGCGGTTGAACAGTACCAACCCGTCGGCGCCGGCTTCATCCAAGCGTTTCGCCATATTGCCGATCGAGCTGAAAAACGGACTCAATTTGATGGCGACCGGAATCGATACTGAACTTTTCACCGCTTGCAGTATGTCGAAATAACGTTGCTCGACATCGCTCGGGAGCATGTCGATATCGGTCGGGATGAAAAAGATATTCAGCTCCAAGGCATGGGCGCCCGCATCCTGAATCTGTCTGGCATAATCGATCCAACCCTCGCTGGTAACACCGTTCAGGCTGCCGATGATCGGAATGTCGGTGGCCTCGACAGCCTTGCTGACCAGTTTCAAGTAATGATCTGGCTCTTTCGGCGAGCGGTCGATATGAGGGAAATAGTTCAATGATTCGGCGAAGCTGTCGCAGCCCGAGTCCAACAAATAGTCGAAGGCTTCGTTTTCGTAGCGGATTTGTTCCTCGAAAAGCGAAAACATCACGACCGCCGAGGCGCCCGAATCCTCCAATAATTTAATCCCTTCCAGTGTCTCCGACAGCGGAGACGAAGAAGCGATGACGGGGTGTTTCAAGGTCAGGCCCAGGTAGCGGGTTGATAAATCCATCTGCGTTTCCTCTATTCGATGCCGGCGGCGTCGGGATGAAAATGGCTGCCAGGCTGCGTCGCCATTTGTTCGTAGGTATCCCATTTTTGGTTGACCACCTGCTGCGCCAGTTTCAGCATATGGTCGGCTTCGTCCGGGTTGGTCCGTTGCAGCATTTTGTAGCGTAGCTCGTTATAAGCATAGTCCTTAAACGGAATGCGCGGACGCGGCGAATCCAATACGAACGGATTTTTGTCGGCCTGGCGCAAGGTCGGATTATAGCGGATCAAAGGCCAATAACCGCTGGCGGTTGCCAGTTCCTGTTGATGCAGGCCGCTGTGCATGGGAATGCCGTGGGCGATGCAATGGCTATAGGCCAAAATCAACGACGGACCGGGATAAGCTTCCGCCTCGCGCATCGCCAACAGGGTTTGCTGCGGATTGGCACCCATCGCGACGCGCGCCACATAGACGTTGCCGTAGGAGATCGCCTGCAGGGCGATGTCCTTCTTCGCGATCGATTTGCCGCCGGCGGCGAATTTGGCCACCGCGCCCAGCGGTGTCGATTTGGACATCTGGCCGCCGGTATTGGAGTAGACCTCGGTGTCCATGACCAGAACGTTGACGTCGCGGCCGCTGGCCAGAATATGGTCGAGGCCGCCAGAGCCGATGTCATAGGCCCAGCCGTCGCCGCCGATGATCCAGATGCTGCGCCGGACCAGGTGGTCGACGACGGACAGCAAGTCGCGGGCCGGTTCGGAATCGAGCTGCAGTAAGACCGCCTTTAATTCGGCCACCCGTTCGCGTTGCCGGAGGATTTGCGATTCGGTTTGTTGCGCTGCGGTCAGAATGTCGTTGACGAATTCGCTACCCAGTTCGGCCTCGAAACCGCGCGTCAATTGTTGCGCCAGTGCCCGGTGCTTGTCGGCGGTCAGCCGGAAACCGAGGCCGAATTCGGCATTGTCCTCGAACAGCGAATTGGACCAGGCCGGACCGCGTCCCTCGTGATTTTTCGCCCACGGCGTGGTCGGCAGGTTGCCGCCGTAGATCGACGAACAACCGGTGGCGTTAGCGACGATCAGGCGGTCGCCGAACAATTGCGACACCAGCTTGACGTAAGGCGTTTCGCCACAACCGGCGCAAGCGCCGGAGAATTCGAACAGCGGTTGCAGGAACTGGGCGCCGCGCACCGAAGAGAAATCGACCCGCGCCCGGTCGTTGACCGGTAATGACTCGAAGAAACGGATGTTGTTTTTTTCCTGCTCTAATAGCGGCGCCTTGGGTTTCATGTTGATCGCCTTGATGCCGCTTTCCTTCAGGCTCAGCGCCGGACATACATTGACGCACAGGTTACAGCCGGTACAGTCCTCGACGTAAATTTGCAGGGTGTAGCGTGTTTCGGGAAAGCCGCGCGCGCTGATTGGAGCCGACTTGAAACCGTCCGGCGCCGACGCCAGCTGGCTTTGGTGATAGAACTTTGCGCGGATGACCGAATGCGGACAGACGAAGCTGCAATTGCCGCATTGAATGCATAAATCGGGTTTCCATTCCGGAACGAACTGTGACACGTTGCGTTTTTCCCAGGCGGTCGTGCCGGAGGGATAAGTGCCGTCCTCGGGCAATTGGCCGACCGTCAGGCTATCGCCCAGCCCCGCCATCATTTTCGCGGTGACTTCGCGGACGAAATCGGGCGCCTCGGTCGGGACGATCGCCGGCATTTCCAGCGAGCCGGTGACCTGGCGCGGCACCTCGACCCGGTGCAGGTGAGCCAAGGTTTGGTCGACCGCGGCAAAGTTCTTTTGCACCACGTCTTCGCCTTTTTTGCTGTAGGTCTTCTTGATCGTTTCCTTGATCTTGGCGATGGCTTGATCTTTCGGAAGCACGCCCGATAAGGCAAAGAAGCAGGTTTGCAAGATCGTGTTGACGCGGCTGCCCATGCCGGTGTCGCGGGCCACGGCAGAGGCGTCGATGACGTAAAACGAAAGGCGCTTGGCTATGAGCTGCTCCTGTACGTGTCGCGGCAGCCGGTCCCAGACGTCGCTAGGGCCGTAGGGGCTGTTAAGGAGAAATACCGATTCCTGGGCGGCTTGCTTGAGGATGTCGGTCTTGAATAGGAAATTGAACTGATGGCAGCCGATGAATTTGGCGGTTTGCACCAGATAAGGCGCGCGGATAGGCGCCGGCCCGAAACGCAGGTGGGAGACTGTCTGCGAGCCCGATTTTTTCGAGTCGTAGACGAAATAACCCTGGGCGTAAAAACCGGGCAGCTCGCCGATGATCTTGATCGTGTTCTTGTTGGCGCCGACCGTTCCGTCGGCGCCGAGACCGTAGAACAGCGCCGAGATGACATTGCTTGGTTCGATAGAGAAGCTGGGGTCGTAATCGAGACTGGTTTGCGACACGTCGTCGCTGATGCCGATCGTGAAACGGTTATTCGGCTGCGTCTTGGTTAACTCGTCGTAGATGCCCTTGACCATGGCCGGCGTAAACTCCTTGGAAGACAGCCCATAACGCCCGCCTATGGTTTTCGGCAATGCATTCAGTTTGTTCGAGGCGATCGCTTCAGACAGGGTCATGACGACATCGTGCAACAGCGGTTCGCCGGTCGAGCCGGGCGCTTTGCAGCGGTCCAGTACGGCGATGGCGCGGACGCTGGGCGGCAGCGTCGCGCGAAAGGCTTCCTGGTCGAAAGGCAGGTATAGGCGGACATGCAGGACGCCAACTTTTTCGCCTTGTTGCACCAGTGCCTTGGCCGTTTGCTTGACCGTTTCGGCGGCCGAACCCATGACCACGATGATGCGCTCGGCGTCTTTGGCGCCGGCGTATTCGAATAAACGATAGCGGCGGCCGGTGACTTCGGCGAAGCGGTCCATCGTTTGCTGGACGATGGCCGGAACTCGCGCATAAAACGGATTGACGGTTTCCCGGGCCTGGAAATAAACGTCGGGGTTTTGCGCGGTGCCGCGAATGAACGGCCGATCCGGATTTAGCGCGCGGGCGCGGTGAGCGCGAACCCTGCCGTTGTCGATCATCGCCTCGATTTGGTCGTCGCTCAATAACTCGATCTTGTTGACTTCATGCGAGGTGCGAAAACCGTCGAAAAAATGCAGGAACGGCACCCGGGCTTCCAGGGTGGCGGCCTGGGCGATCAAGGCCATATCGTGCGCCTCTTGCACCGAACTGGAGCCGAGCAGGACGAAGCCGGTGTCGCGCACCGCCATGACGTCGGAATGGTCGCCGAAGATCGACAGGCCCTGGGCCGCCAGCGACCGCGCCGCGACGTGGAACACCGCCGGTGTCAGTTCGCCGGCGATCTTGTACATGTTCGGGATCATCAGCAGCAGACCTTGCGACGCGGTAAAGGTCGTGGTCAGCGCGCCGGTTTGCAGCGCGCCATGCACCGCGCCGGCGGCGCCTCCCTCGCTTTGCATCTCGGCGATCAGCGGCACGTTGCCCCAGATATTGGTTTTGCCTTCGGTTGCCCATTGGTCGGCCCATTCAGCCATCGCCGAGGACGGCGTGATCGGATAAATGGCGCAGACTTCGTTGATCCGGTAGGCCACGTAGGCCACCGCCTCGTTACCGTCGACCGTGACTAGCTGTTTGTCGCTCATGGTTTAAGCTCCCTTTTCCGGTTCCATTTCAATGGCGTGACATGGACATTGTTCGTAACAGACCGCGCAGCCGGTGCATAAATCGTAGTCGTAGCGATAGCGTTTGCCCGGACCCAGTTTGATGATGGCTTTTTCCGGGCAGGCGCCGTAACAACCGTCGCATTCGAAGCAGTTGCCGCAGGAAAAACAGCGTTGCGCTTCGAAGGTCGCGTCGGCAGCGCTGAGGCCGGAAACGATCTCGTCGAAACTGGCGTAACGTTGTTCCAGTGGCAGTTGCCCCTGAGCCCTTTTTTCGGCGTCGGTGTTGTACCAGACGTGTAATTGTTCGTAACTGACCGGGTCATGCTTGGGGGCGGGCACATACCGTTCGCCCCGCAGCCAGGCGTTGATGTGGCGGGCGGCTTTCTTGCCGTGGCCGACGGCGACCGTGACGGTGCGCTCGCTCGGTACCATATCGCCCCCGGCGAAAATACCGGTTGCACCGGTCTGCATGCCGGAATCGACAATGACGGTGCCGTCCGATTTAAATTCGACGCCGGGAACATCGCGCAGGAAAGTGGTGTCGGTATCCTGGCCTATCGCCAGAATCAGGGCGTCGGCTTCCAGCGTTTCGTAGCGACCGGTGGGGCGGGCGCGACCGTCGTCGCCGATTTCCATGACTTCGACTTTGAAGGTGGTTTCGTCGATTTCCTTGATCGAGCGCAGCCAATTGATCTTGACGCCTTCTTCGATGGCTTCATCGGCCTCGAAACTGTGTGCCGGCATGTGGTCGCGGTCGCGTCGGTAAATGATCAAGGCTTCTTCGGCGCCCAGCCGTTTCGCGGTGCGGGCAGCGTCCATCGCGGTATTGCCGCCGCCATAAATCGCTACCCGGCGGCCCAGTTTTGGGGGCGTGCCGGTGGCGGTCTGGCGCAAGAAGCTGACCGCGTCCAACATTTTCGGCGCGTCCCGCGCCGGGATATCGATTCGTTTGCTCAAATGCGCGCCGACGGCGACGAACACGGCGTCGAAGTTACCTTCTTTCTTGTCGGCCAGCAGATTGTCGACCTTGCGGTTCAACACGATTTCGACGCCCAGTGATTGGATTCTTTCGATTTCTTGATCCAGCTCCTTTCTCGGCAGGCGGTAGGCCGGTATGCCGAAACGCATCATGCCGCCCGCTATCGGCCCGGCATCGTAAATGACGACGTTATGGCCGAGCCGGGCGAGATGATAGGCGGCCGACAAGCCGCTGGGACCGGCGCCGACGACCAATACGCGCTTGCCGCTGGGTGGTAGGTCAGGCTCGACGCGCCAACCTTCTGCGAGCGCCTTGTCGCCGAGAAAACGCTCGACCGCATGGATGCTGACGGCGCCGTCCAGGGATTCGCGGTTGCAGTTGGACTCGCAGGGATGGTAGCAAACCCTTCCGTGGACCGCCGGCATCGGGTTGTCCCGCATCAATGTCTGCCAGGCCTGGTGGTACTGACCGGCCTGCACCAGCGCTAGCCAGGCCTGTATGTTTTCTCCGGCGGGACAGGCGTTGTTGCAAGGGGGAAGAAAATCTTTATAAACGGGGCGTTGGCTTCTGATCGGCCCCGTTCCATGATCGTGCCGTGATAGGTCCGCCGGGCGGGTAATGTCAGCGGGTTTTTTGATCATCGTGGTTCCTTTAGCTGTTTGCGGGCTCGGAAGGGGGATTTCCAAGCTGACTTGTTAAGGGCTCTCCTGTGTCAAACTATACAAAACTCTTTCTCCCAGTGTAAAGCGCCAAGGGCGGGGAATATTGAGGAGGATCGAAGTTAGTAGTATGAAAGGGCTTACGAAGGCGATGGTTGAATATAGCCCTTTGATATTTAATGGCTTATGGAAAGTTATGATGATTGTTTACTATTTATCAAATAGTTGGATCACAATAGTAAACAGATTGGGTGGATCCGTCATTTTATTATTGTGAAAGCCGCTGTAAACAGGTTTTTCTCGAGCCGTGGATAATTATTCGGCTCGTTGCCAGTGGCCCGATTTGCCGCCTTCTTTTTCCAGCAATTGCACTGACTGTATGACCATGCCGCGATCGACCGCTTTGCACATATCGTAAATGGTCAGTAGAGCCACTTGCGTGGCAGTCAAGGCTTCCATCTCGACACCGGTCTGGCCGGTGGTTTTGACGGTCGTGCGGCAATGAACGCGATTATGTTCGGGTTCCGGCGTCAACTTGATGTCGACATAGGAGAGCGGCAGAGGGTGGCAGAGCGGAATCAAGTCGGCGGTTTTTTTGCTGGCCATGATTCCGGCCAGGCGTGCGGTGCCGAGCACGTCGCCTTTTTTATGTTGACCCGCCATGATTAGATTCAGAGTGGCGGTTTGCATCTCGATATAGCCTTCGCTAACGGCTGTGCGGTGAGTGATTTTTTTATCGCCCACATCGATCATATGAACTTCACCGGCTTGATTAAAATGCGTTAATTGCGACATAGTCAGGTAAAATCGGCATAAATAATTTTGTTATTTTATTATCGAGTGAAGATTAATGTCGATCAAAGTCCGTTATTTTGCCAGCTTGAAGGAATTGTTGCAGCGAGCCGATGATGAAGTTTCTGCCGAAGGTATCAGTTGTGTGCGCGATGTTTGGCAGGCCGCCAACCCTCACCAGACTCTGCCGGAGAATGTATTGGCCGCGGTCAATATGGAATATGTCGAGCTGGACGCGCCGGTCCAGGAAGGAGACATTGTGGCATTTTTCCCGCCGGTGACCGGAGGCTGACGGGTGGCGATCAAGATTTACGCGGAAGCGCTGGACCCTTGGCACGAAATACAAGCCTACCAGGCTGAAATGCCGCAATTGGCCGGCCGGTATGGAGCGACCAGCGTTTTTATCGGCACTATGCGCGATTTCAATGAGGGCGACGAAGTCAAAGGGATGATGTTGGAGCATTATCCCAGCATGACCGAAAAACAATTGGAAAAGATCGTCGAGCAGGCGGGGTCACGCTGGCAGGTATTGGAAACCTTGGTGGTGCATCGCGTGGGCAATATCAGGCCGCAAGATCCTATCGTGTTGGTGGCGGTTTGGGCGTCCCACCGTGGCGATGCTTTCGACGCCTGCCGCTACATCACGGAAGCCTTAAAATCGCGGGCGCCTTTCTGGAAAAAGGAAATGTTGTCATCCGGCGAATCGCGCTGGGTCAACAAAAATACGGATGGTTATCGGAAAAGCTAGGACGACAGAAGGGCCGGTAAATTTTTGACGCCTCTTAGCGCTTTGATTATTCCCGCCGGTAGCAAACAACTAAGCCAATAAATGAAGGCCCGTTTGGAAGGCCGTTGTTTCAGGCTGGCCGCAAATGCTGGGCGCGCCTTGCCCAAATCATATTGAGCGAAGTGCCAATATCCTAAATCCGCATAGGCTTGGGCGACCAGGCGATTGGGATCGATGCCCTGGATAAGCAATTGTTCCGAGGCATGCGATCTGAGCGATTGCATGACGCGGACTAGGTCTTCGAGCAACGGTGCGGTCAACTGGGTGGCGTTATTGCCATGTTGGCGACGTAACATGAGGACCTCGGGGATGCAGGCAATGGCATGGTTGGCCGCGATTTTGGCCCACAATTCCAAATCTTCGCCGAAACGGATCGCCCGATTGAACAGGCCGGACTCTTCGAGTGCCTTTTTTTTAACCAGCACGGTGCCGGTGGGAATGAAGTTTTTGCTGACCAGTTCGGCCAGGGCATTGGGTATTGCGCCTCCCTGCAGTTTCTGAAATTTTTCCAGTAAATGATGTTTGGCCAATACCGATTCGGTAATTAGCCGGTCTTCGCTGTCGATTTCCGCCATGTCGCCGGCGACCAGGACTAATTCGGGATACTTGTGAATCAGGTCCGCTTGTTTTTCGATTTTATCCGGCGTCCATTGGTCATCGGCATCGAGAAAGGCGATCCAGTCGTGGCGAGCGGCCAGGATGCCGGTGTTTCTGGCGGCCGAGGGTCCCTGGTTTGGTTGCTTGATGTAAGTGACCGGTGGCGTGATCTTTTCGACGACCGCTTCGCTATCATCGGTTGAGCCGTCGTCGACAACGATGATTTCCGCTACCGGTACAGTCTGTTTCCGTATGCTTGCCACGGCAGCGGCGATAAAAGCGGCATTATTATAAGTGGGTATGACGGCGCTGATTTTCATGGATGTGATTGAGTTGCTATGCTCGTCTCGATAATTGGCAGATCAGCCAACCGGGAATGATGAGTCCGCTGAAATAACTGAGTTTCGTCAGTTTGGGGTGGCGGTAATACAGCCGGTATAAAAAGGGGCCAATCTTGGCCGGGCCATTGATTCGTCTTAATTTTGGCCAATTTTTATGGTTGAAATGATTCGTCACCGGTTGGTCCGGATAATGCAAAGATTCACCCAGTTCGGCGGAGGATAGGAAGCGTATGTTAGGCAGATGTCGGCACAGACGGGACAATAGCGCATTCAGACCGGTAAGGGATGATTCGAATTGTTCCTCGCTGCGGGTGAAATTGTAGCGGTGGGTGGAAATAGTGATGGGCAATGCCTGGCGATACGCCTGCAAGGCTTCCTGGTAAGCCGTATCTGCGGTGTTTTTGCCATCTACCGGCTCGTACATGACGTTTCTGACCAGATAAACTTGCCCAGTCGCGTTTTTGTCGCCGGTTCGAATCAAGCATTTATCCTGCACATAGCGCCCGGTTTCGGTTCTCCCATTGCAACGGTACCCCGCTGTTTGAATTGAATGAATGGCATGCCGGTTCCATTCCGCTTCGATGGTATCGTTCCACAGATAGCATGGCGCAACGGTGGATAAACTGGGCTGAGAAAATAAGCGTTGAAATGTTTCGGTGGCGGTGCGAATAATCTCTTTCGCTTTAGCCTGATCGACCGCTTTCGTCGGCAACGTACTACCATCGACATAGTGGCCTTGTAGCGGGGAATCGAGCGTTTCCCAGTCCCACCAGTCGGTATCTCGACAGGCTGATTCGACCCTGGGGTCACCTTCGCGGCACAGTCTGGCGAAAGCCTCGCCGTGTAAATGCTCCAAGCCGTGCAGTTGTGGCACAAAGTGATCCTGTTCCATGCCTTCGAGCATGGTCCGGTAGATTTCTGGAAAATCTTTGTCGAGATGTTTTCGGCCGATGCCCGCCGCGCTGCCTATGATCGCTTGAGTGTCCGGCACCGTCAACACCACGTCGGCAGTCAACACCGCCGTGCGATTGACCGAATCACGATGCTCCGACAAAGACCGTAACAGTCGTTGTAAGCGCTTGGCGTGAAAGAGACCTCCCGGTCCCCAGTCATCGCTTTCCAGCAAAACCGGTGTTTCGTAAAAATAAGGTTCTTGCCAGGTTTTGCGAAAGAGCCGCCTCTGCCATAGCACAAGCGCAGTCACTAAAAATAGCCAAATGGCCGGTAGAATGATGAGTAACATATGGGATGGTTAAAGATTTAAGCGATGAGGTTGCTCTATATTTTTAGCATATTTTAGGACGAAACGCCGTTAACTCGGAATTTTCGGTCGTCTTTCCGCAAGAAGTGGAGCAAACAATTAAAACGGGCAGGACTTGCGCTATTTTGCCTCTTGTGTTTTCTCATCACCTATCTCAAGGTATCATGTGCGCAATAATAAGAATGTGTACCAAAGCCAAGCCGCATCTACCGAGTGCGGTTTAAATTTGGCACATATAAATCAATAAATTATGAAGATACTGAGTATTTATTTCAAAAATATCAATTCATTGGACGGAGAAAGTCGAATCGATTTCGATCAGGGACCATTTTCCGATGCCGGCGTTTTCGCCATTACCGGGCCGAATGGTTCGGGTAAAACGACGATTCTCGATGCCATCACCCTGGGTTTGTACGGTGAGACCTACCGTTTCGACAAACCGTCCGAGCATGTGATGACCAAACTGACCATAGAAAGTTTTGCCCAAGTCGAATTCGAGTTGGCCGGGGTCCGCTACCGTTCGCGTTGGCAGGTCAAACGTAAGGACGAGTCGCCGCAAGGCGAAATACTGCCGCCGGAAATGACGCTGATCCAATTGAACGGCGAGGAACAAGTGTTGGAGCAGACTCCTGCACAAGTGCGGAAACATATTGCCGAATTGACCGGCATGGATTTTCATAAATTCACCAAATCGATGGTATTGGCGCAAGGTGATTTCGCCGCTTTTTTAAATGCGCTGGATAGTGAGCGCATGGATATTCTGGAAAAGATCACCGGCGGCGACATCTATCAGGAATATCGTCGGCAAACCGAGCAGAAATACGAACAGTCAAAAACGGAACTGGCCGCAATCGAGCAGGATATCGTGGCGACGCCATTGCTGGATGCCTATGCGGTGGAGGCGGCCCAACACGATCTACAGGATTTTAGCGAGCAGGTCGAGGAACTGAATGCGGAACTTGCCGAGTTGAGCCAGCAATTGAGTTGGGTTAACGGTCTGGCCGAACTGGAACGGCAATTGACGGCGCTCGATGATCGGCGCCAGGCACTAACGAAGGAGGAAGAGCAAAGCCGGAATACCTTGGCGCGTATCGCTGAACTGAAGCCGGCATTGGTGTTTAAGGACGATGTCGACCTGCTGGATAAACAAGCCGGTTCGGTTTCTCAGAGCCAACAGACGTTGGAAAACTTCCGCAACGAAGTCGCCATGTTGCAACGCCAATTAGCCGAAAGGCCGGTCGACCAACAAGCTATCGAGACGGAACGGACGATCGGCGAGCAAAAGCAGGTCGTCGATCAATTGAAGCTGGAAATTGCCGAATTGAAGCAGGAGTTCCCACGGGAAGATGCTTTATTGAGATCGATACGCCAGCAATTGGAAGAGAAAACATCGGCGTTGGCTTTTGTAGACAAGTGGTTGCAAGAGCATGAGGCGGATAAGGTACTGCTGGATAATTTTCCGGAAACCGGCAAACTGAAGAGTCTGCGCAATGAATTGGCGGAGCTGAAAAATAAGCAGAAAACGCACGCCAAATGGACGAAAAACACCACATCGGAGTTGAAGAAAAACAAAGCTGCGATTAAAAATGTCAGCAAGGACATCAAGTTCCTGCAAAAAAAAATTGCGACAGACCAACAAACCATCAAGGACAGGACTCACGGCAAAAGTTTCGAGGAATTGGAGGAACTGAAAGCCGAGCAAGAGGAAAGGCTCAATGATGTGCTGGAATTGTTCGAATTGGCCCAGGTCAACGCCCGAATCACAAAAAAAGGATTATTCAGCATTTTTACCCGTAGCAGACAAGCCATTGAGCTGGAAGAACGGGAATTGGTCGAGCGGCTTAATGCGGTGCAACTGGAAACAGCCAAGGAAGAAAACATCCGTAAAGCGTTGGAAAAGGCGGTGGCGTATGAAGCTTTGCTGAGAAAAATGGAGATTGATCGCGACAAGCTTGAGGAAGGAAAACCGTGTCCGTTATGCGGAGCCTTGAAGCATCCTTATGTGACACGTCCGCCGGTCGTGGGTGATTCAAAAAAGGCATTGGCGGATCAACGCGGCAAGGTGCAAGCCTTGCGTACCCGCTCGGACAGCCTCAAACTCCAAATCAAGGAAGCGCAAAAACAGGAACAAGAGCGTGTCGATAAAGACAATCGCTTGCAGCGGGTACGCTCGCAATGGCGTATTTTGAGCAATCGCCTTAATCTTGCCAGTTCCCGATTAGATATCGATAACTTGTCGCTGATGAAAAAATTGCTCAAGCAGGAAAAACGGCAGTTGGTCGATATCAATCGATTGATCAAGAAATGCACTAAGCTGCATCTGGGCATCGAAAGGGCCGAAGCGGAGATCGAGAAAAACGAAGCCTTGCTGGAACAGTTGAAACAAACCCACGAGCAATTAGATCAGGAATGGGACAATCGGCCGCGCGAGTTGGTGGAAATGGAAAAAGCCTACGAAAAATGCAAGGTCGATGAAAAGGAACTGGCGGAAACCGTCGCAAAACAATTGAGCGCGCTGGACGAATCGTTACCTTCCAGGGGGCAGGAAGACGCCTTGTTCGATCGTCTCAATATGCGGCGAAAGGAATATCAGTCGCGTTTGATGCGGCAAAAAGTCCTGTGTGAGGAAATTGAATCCCTGCAGGAAAAAGTGGACATTTGTCAGGAAGATGTGGACGAGCTGAATCATAAATTGCAACAGCAGTCGACCATGTTGCAAGCCGAGGAAGGGGTCGGACTGCATCTGGCGTTGGTCGAAAAGCAGAAGTTAATCGCCGACAAAGAGCTGTTGTTGGAAACTCAGCAAGAGGAACTGGAGAAAATCAGCGAAGCTTTGCAAGATAAGTTGGCCGATAGCCCATTCGCCACAGTCGATGAATTAAAAGAAGCCCTGGCTCTGATAGCCCGGCAACAAGAGATCGAGCAACAACTGCAGGCGCAATCGACACAATTGGAAACGTTGTCGGGCGACATCGCGCGTTTGGAAAATCGCTTGCAGGAAGAACGCGCGTTGGCCTTGAGCACTATGACGGGTGACGAGCTTCAGCAGCAACATCAGCAACAGCAGGAAAAGCTGAATATTGCCGAGCTGGAAGTTCGCTCTTTGCAGGACAAGCTCAACAAGCAACAAAGCATGCAGGAAAAATTCGCCCGCTTGCAGGAACAACTTCAGGCGAAAAAGGCGGTGCTGGAACAGTGCGAAGCCGATATGCGCTTGATGGCCGATGAAAATGCCGTGCCGTTCCGGCGTAAGGTGCAGCAAGAAATGATCGCCCGCCTGTTGTCGCAAGCCAACCAAATTTTGGAGAAAATCAGCGGACGTTACTATGTCAGGCAGGAGCCTAGCGAACATGGGTTTGCCTTGAGTATTGAAGACACTAAACAAAGCAACAGCCGTCGCCTACCGAAAACGTTATCCGGCGGAGAAAGTTTTGTCGTCAGTTTGGCCTTGGCCTTGGCCTTGGCGGAAAGCGCCAGCAATGGTCACGCGCTGGACTCGCTGTTCCTGGATGAAGGTTTCGGCAATTTGGACGCCGAGTCGCTTTATCTGGTCATGACCGCACTGGAGGGCCTGAAAACGCATGGCAAATTAGTCGGAATCATTTCCCATGTGGAAGGCGTCAAGAAACGCGTGAAAACGCAAATTGAAATGTTCAAGAAACCCAATGGCTTCAGCGGGTTGAAACCGGCGGCCTAGAGGGCGAATGAATTCTAAAACGGTAGGGTACGCGGCGAACCCTACCGCTCACTCGGCCTATCTTTGCATTTGATAGCTGGAATCTTTTGTTTGATAGGGTTGGAGGTCAGGGTCGCCCTTCAGACGGAAAACCTGGCCGTAAGATGTGTCGACATCGAAGTCGTCCCAGACATAAAACGGATAAATGTAAGGTTTTGTAGGCAGCGGCGCGGTGATCAAGTCGGTCAACCCTACCATCATTCTGCCCACCGTATTGAGAATACCTTTGGCGCCACCACCGATAAAACCATAGGCCACGTTGCTTTGATTGGTCGTATTAATGATGTTTTTGGGAATTTCCAATGCGGAGGTGGTCAGATTGGCGAAACCGTTCAATGCCTTGCGCCCTACGGTATCGCCGTAACTTTCCTGTTCGTCCGCCAGTGTTGCGGATGACATCGCCATCAACAGGCAGGCTAGGGCAATGGAAATATATGATCGCTTGTTTTGTTTCATGAGGTATCCTGTAACTGTTCATTGCCGGTTGGGTCCCGAATCAGGAACCCAACTTTTTCACAGCACAGTATAGCAGAGCATTCAGATTTTACTTTTTTAGTGCCTGGGCAAAGGCATTGGCCATCGCATTTTGTGCGGCAGGTTGCGGTTTTGTTTTCTTGGCATGACTATTTCTTGCCTTGTCCGCCTTGCGGACCTCCCCTGTTTCGGTGCTTTTCTTCATCGACAAGGAAATGCGCTGCCTGGCGACGTCGACTTCCAGCACCTTGACCGTGACCATGTCGCCGGTCTTGACTACGTCACGCGGATCCTTGACGAAAGTGTCTGACAAGTGCGAAATATGTACCAGGCCGTCCTGATGCACGCCGATGTCGACGAAGGCGCCGAAGTTGGCGACATTGGTGACAACGCCGTCGAGCCTCATGCCTTCCTGCAAATCAGTGATTTTTTCCACGCCTTCCTTGAACTGCACGCTTTTGAATTCAGGGCGCGGGTCGCGGCCCGGTTTTTCCAGTTCCTGCAAAATGTCGGTCACGGTTGGCAAGCCGAAATGTTCATCAGTGTAATTGGCTGCCTTAAGCCCCCTAAGGAAGCTGCTTTGGCCGATCAGGTCGCGGATCGACTTGCCGGTATCCTCGATGATCGCATTGACGACGGGGTAGGATTCCGGGTGCACGGCCGAGGCATCCAAAGGATTGTCGCCGTTCATGATGCGGAGAAAGCCCGCGGCTTGCTCATAGGCTTTTTCGCCCAGGCGCGGTACTTTCTTCAATTGTTCACGGTTGCTGAATGGGCCATTGGCATCGCGATAGGC